>NZ_DATNPA010000362.1:0-3097 GCF_036703385.1 Allocoleopsis sp.
TAAGGGTCTCGCTGCCAACGTAATCCTAACCCGATGCTGGCTAGGGTACTGGGAGTAGGAATTTCACCCTGATTATTCCAAGCTGTACCGATATCAAAAAAAGGAGCCAACTGAACGGTGCCAATTCCATCGGGTTTGCGAATAATGGGATAGTGCAATTCCAGAGAGCCTGCAATCCCATTGTCGGCAACTCGTTGATTTTGTCGATACCCTCGCACGGTATCAATTCCACCCACACTAAACTGTTCTATTGGTAATAGAGAATCCAAAGAAAGCTGGGCACCTGCACGGGCAATTAAAATTGTATTTCCACCTAATGCCTGAACCCACTGAAATTGCCCCAACCAACTGATAAAACGCCCATCAGGGCTAGTCTCGTTAACGGTGGCTCCCAACGCATTTAATCCAAAACTAAACTGCGATCGCGCCGCTAAAACTCGACTGGCGGAGCGATTCGTCCAGTCCTGGCTAAACCGGAGTACTGTGAGCTTGGATTTACCCTTGTCTGGTCCTGGTGAGAACGAATAGGGTATATTTTCAAATAAATAGGTCTGGCTTTGGCGCAAGTCAAGGGACAGTCCAAGGGTAAATTCACGGGTTGGAGTGCGGATGAGCGGTTGACTGAAACCCACAGACAGGGTGTACGAATCCGCACTAATATCCAAGTCGGAAAATGGTTGTTCGACAATCCGACTGCTGCTGCTGCCATAGCTGACGCTTAGGGTGCCATCACGAGGATTGAGGGGAATGTCATAGCCGAAGTTGTAAGTATTTATCCCTTGGCTGATGCCATAGTCAAAACTGAAGCGATCGCCAAAACCCAGTAAATTGTTATGGGCGATCGCAACGGTTCCTCGAATCTCACCCACACTGGGAGAATCCCGATTTTCTACTGTTAACGCGGCTGTATAGGGTTGCGCCTCTTTCAGCTTTAGCTTTAACACACTCAAACCAGGAGCTGTTCCGGCGGAAAGTTCTGCCTGCACCGTACTAATCAGGGGATTGAGTTGTAAGAGTTGCAAGGCTTCTTCGAGACGGGGGAGATTTACAGGCGTTTGAGTGGCTAAATTAATGCGCGATCGCACATAGCTGCTTCTTAATCGCCTCAATCCCTCAATCTCAATTTTTTCAATTGCGCCCTCCACCACCTGAATCTTCACCACACCGTCGGTTAAATCCTGGGGTGGCAAAAAAGCACCGGAGGTGGTGTAACCTTTCTCGGTATATAAGTTCGTGATTGCCGTGCGAATGGCTAACAATTCTTCAAAGGTGGCATCTTTACCGACAAAGGATGCAACAACGGCTTCTACTTCTTTCGGTGAAAAAACTGTATTTCCTAAAACCTCCACTCGCTTTACTTTCACCTTCACCCCTAATTGCGGTGGTGGTGTCATGGGTGTTTCGGGAGGCGGTGTGAGTGGAGAGGTTGGTGTAGGAGATTCTGGAGAGGTTGGGACTAAAGGGGGCAGCGATGGACGAGTGGGTTCTATAATTCCAGGCGGAAGATTAGGAGGAGTCTGCGCTAACTGTTGCGTGTTTTGAGGGGTAATCCTCTGTCGGTTTTCCGGTGGCGTTATACGTAGAGCATTCATTTTCTCCGTGTCCCCGCGTCCCCACGTCCCCGCGTCTGTCTCGACTACCATATTTGAACGCAACTTCGTATTATCTTCCTCTTCCTGAATCAAAGGTTCTTCCCTGTTTTCCCTCTGGGGGGAGGGGGGTGCTGAAAGATTAGAGGTAAGGATGGTTACCTGATTACTCGACTCAGGAGTCAGCTGTGCTAAGGTCGCAGAAGTGCAACTGAGGTATAACAAACCCGTACTGAGCAGAATTTGTTTCCAGCTGTTCATACTGAGTTGCAGCTCTTAGTAGAATTTAACGAACCACAGAGTCATAGAGGACGCTGAGGTAAGAGAAAGAGAGAGTGATACGTTTGAATGCAACTTGGTATCACTGCTCACTGACAAGGTCAAACCGTAAATCGAGCAGTTAAGAAATATCGGTGGATTTACGGACACTCCCCAGTCTACCCAATACAATACACGTATCTACCTCTGGATAGTTGACAGAAATGCTTCAAATTTGCAATTCTTGGCGTCGATTCAGTGTTATCTTCTTAGCCAGTCTTGTCTTTTGCAGCTTTTCTCACGCTGGGTCAGCAGAACAAGCCCAGCCTTCAGTTTCTGTAGAGAGGCCATTCATCGCATCTCCTCTCCAGAATGGGAATCAACAACCCTATTCTCAGGCAGTACAGCAGGGGATTGAGCGCTATCAAGCGGGAAACTTGAATGAAGCAATTGCACTTTGGCAACAAGCCCTGCCGCAAATTTCTAACCCCCAAGAAAGAGTGATCGTTTACAGTAATTTAGCGATCGCCTATCGGCAAATCGGTCAACTGGATCGAGCGATCGCACAGTGGGAACAAGCTATCCAAATTTATCGTTCTCAAAAAGATGAAGCGACACACCCAGCACTGGCAAGACTGTTAACGGAGCAAGGGCAGGCTTATAACGATTTGGGACAACATAAACGAGCCATTACTTTATTGCAGTCGGCGATTGAACTGACTCAGAAGTCTTCAGATCCGTTGACAGAAGCGGCAGCACAAGGAGCCTTAGGTACTGCTTACTGGTCAATCGGGGACTACGAAAAAGCTCTAGAAAGGCACCAAACGAGCTTGAAAATTGCCCGTGACTTGAACAATAGCAGTTATATTGCAACAGCGCTGAATAATTTGGGAAATGTTTACGTCAGCCGAGGCGATCGCGATCGCTATCAGGCTAATTTAGCGAAAGTAGAAGGCGATGACAAGGAATTTTCCCGCTTAACTCAAGCGGCGAGTCAGGCGCGAATTCAAGGTAGAATGTACTTTGAGCAAAGTGTGCAAGCCGCTCAAGGTACTTCTGGATTAGAGGAAGTGAGAGCGCTGATGAATTTAAATCGCTTTCTCATCAAGGATGAAGCGTCAGGGGTGAGTGATTCTTCACCAGGACAAGTAACCAATTCTGACCGAGCATTAATCCTGACCCATTTTAACCGAGCTAGGGCATTACTCCAAACCGCACCGGATTCACAAGACAAAGCCTATGCTTTGATT
>NZ_DATNPA010000363.1:0-6010 GCF_036703385.1 Allocoleopsis sp.
ACGGGTGAGGAAAAGTGGGTTTGGGAGCAGGGTTGTGGGGTCTACTCGTCGGAAGGAGAGGTATTAGCGCTCGAAGGTTTCATCACGGATATTACCCAGCGTAAGCACTCCGAAAAGTCTCTACAGGAGAGCGAAGAACGATTCCGTCGCCTATCCGAAGCCACCTGTGAAGGGATTTTGATCCACGATCGCGGCACAATTAAAGATGCCAACCAAGCGATCGCTGAAATGTTAGGCTACAAAACCGATGAACTTATCGGCATGAGTGGCTTTGAACTTCTAGCACCCGAATCACGGGATTTAGCGTTAAAGCACGTCCAGACTGGCTATCTAGAACCTTACGAAGCCGTTGGTCTCAGGAAAGATGGCTCTAAATTTCCAGTCGAGCTGCAAGCTAAAATGATTCCCTACCAAAATCGCCTCATACGGGTGGTAGCGATTCGAGACATATCTCATCGCAAGCAGGTAGAGGAAGAGTTGCGACAAGCCAGAGACCAAGTGCGAGCAGTTTTGGATGCCGTACCTGGAAGTGTAAGTTGGGTCAGTTCAGATTTGACTTACTTGGGCGTTAATCGCTTTTTGGCAAAAAGCTTCAATCAGCCGACAGAATTTTTTGTCGGTAAACCCCTCGGCTTTCTTCAGCCCGGTTCCCAAGTCAGCGAGTTCTTGCGGAAGTTTTTTGCCAGTCAAGAGTTGGAAGCTTCACTGGAACTAGACTGGGAAGTTGAGGGTGCGCCCTCCCACTATTTAATCGTTGCCCAGAAGTATTTGCAAGGCGAAGCGGCGGTCTGTGCTGGGTTTGACATTACCCGGCGCAAACAAGCCGAGCAAGAACTGCGCTACAGTGAAGCCTGCATTCGAGCGTTGTATGAGGTGACAGCGGCTCAAGAACTGAGCTTTAACCAACGCCTGCAAAAGTTGTTAGAACTCGGATGTGAGTGGTTTGGCTTGGATATTGGCCTTTTGGGATGCATTGAGGAAAATCGCTATCAAGCGATTGCCGCCTGCGCAAGGGTACCAAAAGCGATCGCTGCTGATTCAGCCGCAAAGGATCAGCCTGGGGACTACAACGCGGCGGTAGAGTCTGAGCATCCAACGTCGAATGCCTTGCTCCACTCTACTTTTCCGGAACCTCAAGAAGGAACAGGTTCGCACAGCAATGACGACCCACCTTCGGCAACACCCGCACTTCCCAAAAGCACTGTTTTTGCTTGGAAGTCGAGCAATCACCAGCCGATTTGGGAAGCCGCAGAGCTGGTGAACATTGAGTCGTCTGTGGCTTTTCAGTGGTACGGGTATCCAGCGCACTCCACAGCTAAAATGGAAGCCTATCTCCGCACCCCAGTGACAGTCGCCGGTAAAATTTACGGCACCCTCGGCTTTTGGAGCTGCCGCAAGCGCAACCGAAACTTCAAAGCAGTGGAACGGGAACTGTTGAAGCTCATGGCACGGTGGATTGGGGGTGAGATTGAACGGCAACAAGCCGCAGAGGCATTGCAACAACAATTTCACCGCGCTTTACTCCTCAAGCAAATTACCCAAGAGATTCGCCAAAGCTTAGACACCCAACAAATCTTACAGACGACGGCAACACAGGTAGGGCGTGCACTTCGTGTCAATCGTTGTTTACTGTTTAGATATGAAGCGACACGACCCTCTCGCTTAGTCTGTGTGGCTGAGTATTTAGCGGGGAACTACACATCACTCGTCGATTCATTAGAGCTTCCAGTGAAGGGTAATCCTTACCTAGAGAAGATACTGGCTCAAGACCGAGTGGTATCCGTTACTCATGTCGATTCCTATTACTTGTTGCAACCCTTTATTCGCCTGTTTCACCGACTGGGAGTGCAGTCCTTGTTAACGGTTCGCACCTCCTATCATGGTAGGGCGAACGGAGTGATAAACGTACAACAGTGTGACGCGACCCGCCACTGGAGGGAAGATGAAATTGAATTGCTCGAAGCGGTAGCGGATCAGGTCGGTATTGCTCTAGCCCAAGCTCGCCTCTTAGAACAGGAAAAGCAGCAGCGTGAACAATTGGCTGAACAAAATGTAGCTCTAGAGCAGGCTAAGCAGGCGGCGGAAGTGGCAAACCAAGCTAAGAGCGAATTTTTGGCAATGATGAGTCATGAAATTCGCACACCGATGAACGGGATTATTGGCATGAACAATCTGCTGCTCAATACCTCTCTGAGCAATGAACAGCAAGAATTTGCTCGAACGATCGGCAGTAGCAGCGAGGCTTTACTGAGGATTATCAACGATATCTTAGACCTTTCCAAAATCGAGTCCGGAAAGCTGGAGTGGGAGGAGCAGCCATTCGATCTACTCGCTTGTGTAGAGGGTGCTGTGGCTCTGCTGACTCCGAAGGCACGAGATAAATGTATAGAGTTGACTTACCAAATTTCCCCACAAACCCCGCTCACCCTTGTAGGAGATGTCACGCGGTTGCACCAAATCCTGCTGAATCTCCTCAGTAATGCTGTCAAATTTACGGATGCGGGGAACGTCACCGTTTCAGTAACAGCCGATACATTAGGAAATAGCGAACAATCTAAGCAAGGGTTAATCTCTGACTCCCCCTTCCCAAGACTCTATGAAATTCAGTTTGCTGTCCAAGATACCGGTATCGGCATTGCCCCAGAGCAAATGGATCGCCTGTTTAAGCCGTTTAGCCAGATTGATGCCTCGACAAGCCGACGCTACGGAGGTACGGGTTTAGGTTTGGCGATTAGCCAACGGTTGTGCGAGTTGATGGGGGGTCGGATGTGGGTCGAAAGTTGGAGAGCCTGTGCCGGAAATCCTCCTCCCAACTGGAAACTGCAAGAAGTCAACCGTCAAACGTCAAACGTTGAACGTCAATACACCAACTCCCAATCCCCTATTCTCAATCCCCAATCGGGTTCTACCTTCCATTTCACCATTGTTACCCCTGGTTACCTCGTTGCCATGCCAACTCATGAGGTGGACGATGCTGCCAAGGGTAGCCTTAAAGGCGATCGCTCACATCATGAACTAACTCCTCAGATCGGTCAATTGTCTCAACCGATACCGCTACGGATTCTGCTGGCAGAGGACAATCTTGTGAACCAGCAAGTTGCCCTGCTGACGTTGAAACAGTTGGGATATCGAGCCGATGTGGTCAGCAATGGTCAAGAAGTCCTCGAAGCCTTGCGTCGTCAGCCCTATGATGTGGTGTTGATGGATGTAGAAATGCCGGAAATGGATGGGTTAACCGCTACCCGTCTCATCTGTCAGGAATGGGATGCCAACTTAGGATTAGAGGATGCGAGCATTGAATCAGCGATCGCACAAACAGAGGCATCAACCCAAAATCCAAAATCCAAAATCCAAAATCTAAAATCCAAACGTCCCCGGATTATTGCCATGACAGCTTATGCAATGGCGGGCGATCGCCACAAGTGCATCGAGGCAGGCATGGATGACTATATCAGTAAACCGATTCAGGAGCAGGAGCTGATTCGTGCCTTAAGGTTGTGCCAGCCGGAAACGGTTGAGCCCAGATCACAGCTAACCCAGGAACGCCAGGTAGAAACGCCGAATGTGGAATCTCCATCTGTACTCAATCGCCAAGTCCTAAATTCCCTGCGGCAGATGGCTGGTGCTAAAGCCCCCATGATTTTACGCCAAATCATTGGTAACTACCTGGAAGATGCGCCCCAAAGGCTACAAAGCATTCGAGATGCTGTGGCGGCTGGAGATGCCACCGCGCTGCGACAGTCCGCTCATACCCTCCGCTCCAGCAGTGCTAATCTAGGCGCAATGAATCTCTCCAATCTCTGCAAAGAGTTAGAAATGATGGGGCGTGCAGGTACCACCACAGATGCTTCTAGATGGATAACACAGGTAGAGGCGGAGTATGAGAAAGTAAAAGTGGCTTTAAACCTGGAAAATGAGGATATTTGTTCATGAATCCTCTATCTCAACCAGATTCTCCCTTGGTTCTGGTCGTTGATGATGACCGCTCCCTGAGAACGCTGCTTCGCTTCGCGATGGAAGAAGAAGGATACCAAGTGGCAGAAGCGAATAATGGAGAGAACTGCTTGGCTGAATTCGCACGGCTCAAGCCGGATATCGTGCTGCTGGATGCCGTGATGCCTGTGATGGATGGCTTTAGCTGTTGTAGCCAATTGCGTACTCTTTCCTCAGCTGCGCACACTCCCGTACTGATGATCACGGTACTGGACGATCAAGAGTCTGTCGATCAGGCATTTGCCGTTGGTGCTACGGATTATGTCACGAAACCCATACATTGGGCTGTCCTGCGTCAGCGTGTTACCCGTCTTTTAGAAGCGAGTCGCTCAGTCATACAAGTGCAACAAGTGACCGAGGCATTGCAAAAGCAGATTCAGCGGGAGCGGTTGTTTCGAGAGATTGCTCAGCGTCTGACGCAGGCTTCAACTTTGGAGGATATTCTTAACCCCTCAGTTCAGGAAATTCTGGAATTCTTGAAGGTAGATAGGGTTTCCCTGAATCACATCAATGGTAGCTTCATTACACCATCTGCCTCAGACGGTGGTACATCTGTTTTTAAAGGCTCCCTAAAAGATTCTGACTGGGAAATGGAATATGCCCAGGAGTTCAAGGCGGGGAGAGTTGTGGCAATTTCAGATATCCAGCAGGAAGGAGTCCCTGCTTGTGTGAGCAAGTGTCTGGAGCCGTTGAATATTAAGTCGGCGCTGATGGTACCCATTTTCATCCGAGGGGAGTGGTGGGGACTGCTAGAAGCCGCTCACTCTGACTCCAGGGATTGGGAAGCGGAAATGGTAGATGTGTTGGTTGATGTGGCAAATTTGATGGCGATCGCGATCGGTTATTCCTGCTAAGTCTTTCCAGTCTTTTGGTTGACGAGCCGCCGAAGGGTGGTAAGGTTTGTGCGATCGCTCTATGAAATTTCGTCTGGGTCAATTCCCTGAGTGCGAAGATAGGATGCCAATCGCTCTGCGCGTTGACGTTGTTGCTCTGTCCGTTGACCAAAAGGGGAGTAGGGAGTAGGGAATCGGGAATAGCGAAAGCGTTGCGAGGCGTTAACCTGGAACGAGCTGTTGCCGATTCTTCTGATCAGAAATCCCAATAGCTGTACTATAGTCTGCCGTTTGGCGGTCAAGTGTAACGAGATGTAAATAGCTTATACATAAGTTGAACAGAAGTTGAACGCGATCGCAGACATCAGCCTCCGATACTGAGAAATATAGACAGCCCAACAAGATTAAACGACAAGGAGCTTTTAAGGTTATGCAACTGTGCTATCGAGGCGTTTCTTACGAATATGAAGCTGCTCCTGTCGAACTTCTTGAAGGTGAAGTCGGTGGAAAGTATCGGGGTCTGCCTTGGAGACACACTCAGGTAAAACTGAACAAGGGGTTAACCGTTGAACCCACTTATGAGCTGTATTATCGGGGTGCTACTCCTCAACGCCAGCAGGCTACCTAACCCAGAAGAATTCCTATTACCGAAACAAACAGCGCTACTTCTTTCTAGAAAAATTCCCAGAGAATTTTCTGATCAGTCAAAGAAGGTAGCTAGAGGAGCAACTTAATCCGGCTCACAGCGCCATAGTAAGCCAATTTTTTCGCCAAGGATAGTAAGTTAGCCGCTGACAGCTACGTCGAGTGTTATCGTCACTGCTATTTTACCCCAGTTTTGGCATTAATTAAATCAGTATAGAGGGTCAGAACATGCAATTAATTTACCGTGGTTATACCGTCAATTATATTCCGCGTCCCATCCAAACCTATCGAAAGCCGAATGCTTTAAATTGGCGTTGGCAAACGGCTAACGAAAACGTTCAATCTGCTCCTCAGGTTATCCAAAAGTACTGTCCTCCGCGTGCCTTAAATTGGAGATTTCAAATGCAGACAGGAATGCCTTTTTAAGTTTTTTCCACATGCTCCATTTCCCAAGTATAGCGCTATAGCCAATTACCGATTCCTATAGGATTGGGGTGGCTGTAGCTTTTTCTTTCGTACTCAATAGCGTTCGTTTCTTA
>NZ_DATNPA010000364.1:0-17863 GCF_036703385.1 Allocoleopsis sp.
TCTGGGGGAGCCAGAGTTCAAAGTCCCCCCAAATTTTGGGGATTTAGGGGGCAAATACCGCAGGAGATCGCTTAAGTCAGTGCCATTCGTCCTAGGTACGAGTAACAACATTTTTCTGAGAGTGACATAGGATACTGTGTCACTTTCAAAAGTAACTGGAAACAGGCTTACAAGAGCAAAAATAACTGAAATTACAGAGCTTCCGCATAGTTGTCAGCAGACCCTGGATACGATCTAACGCAGAGGGTTCTACTTAGAATGAAAACAATTTTAGTGACTGGAGCTAGAGGTCAAATCGGGAGCGACCTCGTTTCGGCCTTGCGTAGGCGCTTTGGAGCAACACAGGTAATCGAGAGCACTCGAAAAGCCGTGCCACATCTAGAGGGTAACTTGCTTCCGTATGAAGTTCTGGATGTGACGGATGAACACCGTCTCCAGGAGATCGTCGAACACTATCAAGTCGATACGATTTATCACTTGGCGGGTTTGCTATCGGCGAAGGGAGAACAGAACCCGGAGCTTTGTTGGAACATCAATGTCAATGGACTCAAAAATGTTCTCCAGGTGGCTAAATCCCATCAACTACGAGTCTTTTGGCCCAGTTCCATCGCCGTGTTTGGGCCTCATACCCCCAAGCTCGATACGCCGCAGATCACGGTAGAAGACCCATCTACGGTGTATGGCATTACAAAAGTGACGGGTGAGTTGCTGTGTCGCTATTACGCGTATCAATTCGGTGTCGATGTCCGCAGCCTCCGCTTACCAGGGATTATCAGTTACAGTACTCTTCCTGGAGGTGGTACGACCGATTTTGCAGTGGAAATATTCTATGCCGCCCTCAAGTACGGCACGTATACCTGCTTTGTCCGCCCGGAAACCCGTCTCCCGATGATGTATATGCCAGATGCGATCGCGGCTATCCTTCATCTTATGGAAGCAGACTCGGCGTTGATTAAAGTTCGCTCCAGCTACAATATTGCGGCAGTGAGCTTCTCGGCGGAAGAACTTGTTGCTGAAATTCAGAAGTATTTACCTGAATTTACCTGTGATTATGCACCCGATTTCCGGCAGGCGATCGCTGATTCGTGGCCTTGTGTGATTGATGATTCGCGGGCACGAGCAGATTGGGGCTGGAAACACACGTATGACTTGCCTGCGATCGTTGCGGATATGCTGGCGAAACTTGATGAGCGGCTGATGAGGGTTGGACAAGAATCTATGGTGTGTGCGCAAAGTCTCTTTTAAAGAACCACAGAGGCACAGAGGACTCAGAGGAGGAGGAGGGAGAGAGAAGTTGGGTTTTTTGCTTGAACGTGGGTTGGTAGGCAGACTTTAGTTCCACTTGTTGTTAGGTTTTTGCCTAACACAAATACTTGGTAATTCATACCGTTTGGCTTTATTACTTCGACTGTTTAATTTCTCAAATGAACAACTGGCAAGGGTATTAAAATCCAAAATCCAAAATCTAAAATCTAAAATCGTATCAGCTATGTTTGCAACAGCGACTGATGTTTTTGAGTCAATTCTCGACGATATCCACAAATCCGGTTTGTACAAAGAAGAACGACTTTTGATGTCTGGACAAGGTGCTGAGATTGAAGTCCAGGGAGGTCGGGAGGTTATAAATTTTTGTGCCAACAACTACTTAGGACTGGCCAATCATCCTGATGTAATTGCAGCAGCGCAAGAAGGGGTTGCTAAGTATGGTTTTGGTTTGTCGTCGGTGCGCTTTATTTGTGGGACGCAATCGATTCATAAGGAGTTGGAAAGTAGGATTTCAGCGTTTCTCGGTACCGAGGACACGATTCTGTACACCTCCTGTTTTGATGCCAACGGCGGTTTATTTGAAACACTCCTAGATGCTGACTGTGCTGTGATTAGCGATGCGCTCAATCATGCCAGTATCATCGATGGCATTCGCCTCTGTAAAGCCAAGCGGTACCGTTTTGCTCACGGCGATATGCAGGAGTTGGAGCAAGCACTACAAGACTCGCAATCAGCCAAAATTCGCTTGATTGCCACTGATGGGGTGTTTAGCATGGATGGCGATATCGCCAAGCTGGAGCAAATTTGCGATCTTGCCGATCGCTATGATGCGCTAGTCATGGTGGATGATAGCCACGCTACGGGGGTTTTGGGGGCAACGGGACGTGGCTCTATCGAACACTGTAAGGTGATGGGACGGGTGGATATCATTACCAGTACGCTGGGGAAAGCGCTGGGTGGGGCATCGGGCGGCTTCACGACAGGACATAAGCCGATCATTGACCTGCTACGGCAGCGATCGCGTCCTTATTTGTTTTCCAATACCTTAGCACCTGCGATCGCCTACACCAGTATTAAAGTGCTGGACTTGATTAGCGAAACGAACCAGTTGCGGGAACGCTTAATGGAGAATACGTGCTACTTCCGCACCTTAATGAGCGATCGCGGCTTTGACATCAAACCCGGCATTCATCCCATTGTGCCGATCATGCTGTATGACGCGAAGCTGGCGCAGGATATGGCACGCGACTTACTGGAGGAGGGTATCTATGTCATCGGCTTTAGCTATCCCGTTGTTCCCCAAGGTCAAGCTCGGATTCGCGTTCAGGTGTCTGCGGCTCATACGCAAGAGCATCTTGACCAGTGTGTCGATGCCTTTACCCGCATGGGGAAAAAGTATGGCATCATTTAAAGCTTTTTAATCAGTTTCGGTAACTAGCGAACAACGCTCAAATTGCTTTTTTTTAACGCAAAGGACGCAGAGGTTTACGCAGAGGTACGCAAAGTTTTTAGTGCAATACTCCCCATGAGTTGCACACAACAAACAATAAAATCTCTCTTTCCTATTACCTACTACCCATTACCATTTTCAAGACAAATGTCAGTCTCCTCTTCTTTCCTCTCCTCTGTGTTCTCTGTGCCTCTGTGGTTCATTAAAACAAAAAAATGCCATGATTGAAAACCTCCGAGAACGACTGAAAATTCCTCCTGAAAGTTTGGAGGCTATCAACGCTATCCTGATAGCTCCGAACATGCGTGTAATCGATGGTTTCCTGGATGTTGTTGCCAAGTACGGAACTCCGGAGGAGATTAATGCTAAAGCAAAACAAGCGATGGAGCTTGCGACGCTATTTCAACATATAGAACGAACTAAGCCAGAGTATTTGATTGACCTGCAATGGTTACAACAGCAAGTTGCTCAAGGTGCGTTCATCAGTATTGCAGAGTATCGACACAAGGTGCTTGGTAATACAGCCGATAGCCTCACCTTTGCCGATGATTTTGCTGTTACTTTAGAAATCAGTGCCTGCCAGTATTTCCCGTGGGTAATCACAGCTGCCAAACGTGCGATCGCACAACAATCCCTCCTTCCAGGACGCTTTATTCGGGTACGTCAGATGAGGGAACAAGAAATAGATGGCGACTTACCGGCGGTGGCTGCTGCTATGCAGATTCTTGGCGCGAGTTTTGTTGAAACCTTGGATACGAAGGGAACCGATGGCTCAAATGTCCATCTCGGTGGAGTTGAGACTATCACAGGCTACTTCGGTGGTGTCGGTCAGCCCAATGATCACGCTTTACAATGGCTTGACGAGTACTTGTATTATTACACTAACTATGGTGTAAGGCAGGTACTAAATCTTAACCCTGGTACAGTGCTGCTGGGCTATCTTCTCCACCGTCTTGGTGTCGATATCGAGTTCAAAATCTCGGTATTCATGGGAAATGACAATCCTTATTCGGCTCTGTGGACTCTACTCACAGCTAAACTGTTCTCCAGGGATGATGGCAGCTCTCCGTTGATTGGATTTAACTGGAGTAACTCGGTGAACAACGAGACCATCGAGATAACCAGCCAGTTCCGGAAAGCTCTGGATTTTGAGAACGTTGTCCGTTTTGAACATCACATCACGGAAACCTGGAAAAGCATAGTGCGGCAACCGTACAACCGCAGGGATGAGTTGATGAAGCTTGTTGAGTGTGTACCTAATATTTCAGCTAAGCATGAAGGGGGCGATCCGGCGATCGAGCAAACACGCGAACACCCATCGGACATCCTGGACTATTTCCGTGACAAGAAGGAAATTATCGCGGCTGGAGAGTGGGAACACCTAACCTTGAACTTTTTGGACAAGTTGGATGCGGTGAACAGAACAGCGCAAGCTCTAACGCAGCATGGTTTATCGTTTGTAGCTGCCCAGACGTGCCACCCGTTAGAGCGGCGCATCGCTGCATCGGTAGGACATTAACCTTACTATAGCGGGTGCGATCGCTCTCAGACTCCGCCAGGTTTTCGATGAAAAGTTCGGTGTCTTTTTGGTAATCGGCGATCGCTCCTTGGTGGTTTCCTGGCTATACCTTTAATATTGTGTACGGTTAATTCCCCGTTTTACGCGCAACAGCTTATTACAAGCAACCAGTGCGCCTCATGGGTTTGCGATCGTGACTTAGCAACGCTTCAGGTTGTTCGCTCCAAATGTTGCGCGAGTCTTAACGCTCCTTTAGGCATAAAACAGTCTATGGCACTGAAATAACGAGCCGATCCGCCCCCCAACCCCCAATTCTGGGGGAGCCAGAGTTCAAAGTCCCCCAGACTTTTCAAAGCGTAGCAACATCTGGCTTCCCCCTTTTTAAGGGGGAACTCGGGGTCCCCTTTGGGGATAAGGGGGCAGGGAGGGGGATCTCCTTGGGGATTTAGGGGGCAAATTCCGCAGGAGATCGCTTAAGCCAGTGCCATTCAGGCTATACATCTACTAATCATTTATTTTTACGTATGTAGGAATATCTGCAAAATTTTGACTATTTTATTTTTTCTTAAAAACCTAAATCAACTAACCTAAAAAAAATCTTCAATGCTTACAAAATGATTAATAAAACTCTTATGGCTTTAATTAAAGTTAATAAACAGATAAATTGCTTAACTATCAACTCCGCCTGATTTCATCAAAAAATTCTGAAGCTAAATTCCTGAAAAGCTCCTAAGCTAAGGCAATCAGAGAATTCCATCTTCCTGCGATCGCTGAATTATGAAAATTCAAACATTAACCCTAATGGTAGGAAGATCAAGATTACTTTTATTCGTTAATGAAAGCCAAGAACTTCATCAAACTCACATAGAAATTAAGTAAATTACCTCAAGATTGCTAATGACATACAGGAGCAATAGCTGCTAAAAAAGATATGTAATACACAAGCGTAAGACGTTCAGACAAAAGGAGATTTTAATGACCTAAACGAGTAAATAACTCATGGGCTAAAGAAAAATATGGCCTTAGCAGATGAAGATGAATATCTTCAACAAATCCCAGTTAATTAGGGAAATCGATCACTTCAGAAAAGACAGATTATTTCTATACCGATATAGGTATTAGTGGATATCGTCAAAAGTGAGAGTCACCCCTGAATCATGACGTACTGTAGTCCTACATAAGGAGTGGAAAATGCCACTAGATATTAAGCGCGACAAACTTGGACAATTTAATAGCATTGATGCGTTTCGCGCCGTGGTTGAGGGGATGTCAGATGCCTTAGGAGAGAAGGCGGCAGGAGTCGCTCTGGTTGCCGCCGGTCGGATGCGTGGGAAGAAACTCGCCGACGAGTTGGGTTTGAAAGGTGCAACACAAAATTTAGAAGATGCGACCCAACAAATCACCAAAGTTTTGGGTGAAGAAGGCTCTCGTCTATGCATCATTGACAAAATTGAGATAACTGACGATGTGGTCAAGGTCTACACCTCAGAAACTCTCTGCGCTGTCGGTGGCAATGGAACACCGCCCCGGTGTACCTTTACCTTGGGTATTATTTGGGGAATTATGACCGAACTGCTGCAAAAGAAACTCAAGGGCACCCATACCGAATCGATACTCCACGGTGGCGCTTACGACGTATTTGAATTTACTCAGATTTGAGCGCAAGCACATCTCAATAGAGCATTGTTTTGCCATTCGTGAACGGCAAGCAATCTCTTCCCTTTACCTTGTTCATCGAAATACATCTGGGAGGCGTTGCTGCATTAAACAATGAGCGGCGACCTCAAATCGAGAAACTCTCCATTGAATCCGCCGCCACATCAGCAACACCTTTCCCAGAAATACCCATTAACCGAATGCCAATCTTTGATAGTTAAGGAGAAATTGTTCAATGGCAATCAATACTCACAAGCTTGGGATGATTGTACAAAAATTTGTCGCCACCACCCCTGATGTTCAAGGTGCAGCCGTGGTCACCCCAGATGGTTTACCCCTGGCGGCTAGCTTACCCGGTAGCATGGATGAAGAACGAGTTTCTGCCATGTCTGCCGCCATGCTCTCCTTGGGTGAGCGCATTGGTAAGGAACTCTTAGCTGGTATCACCGATCGCATCTATGTTGAGGGTGACGAAGGCTTTACGATTTTGACCAGTTGTGGTGACGAGGCGGTGTTTCTTGTCCTGGCTGGCAAGGAAGCGAAGCAGGGCGTTTTGATGTTAGAAATTAAGCGCACCGTTGCTGACGTTAAGCCCGCTTTGGCATAGTCAGGACTAACACGCTCAATTCTCGCTAAGTAAGGGGGTGCAGTTGGGAACTCTGCACACTGATAGCGTTTGCGATCGCTTGGCGTGAGCACAAGAACCAATTGAACGCTTAGCAGCCTAGGAATCCTTTTATACAAGACAGTTCCTACCCCAAACCCTGCTTTGAGGTCAGTCAAATTTAACACCTCAGAACGACCACGCCTCCTGCAAAGTTTGAAGAGTAAGACTTTAGCAGGAGGCATTAACTCACATCATAGCAATTTCCTAAAGGCTTGCTACAAATACTTTTCTTATTCCCCCCGAACCCAAGGGGGGTTAGGGGGGTAGTCAATGTAGCACTAGTTAATGAAATTGGCATCAGTGGTTGGACGAAACGAGTGGGGCTCTAATTCAGTTGAAGTTATCGCTGTCGCCATAAAAGTTAGGACAGAATAAACGGTTGAAACGACCACGTAGCAGTAATAAACATAAAAGCCTTCTGCCTTCTGCCTTCTGCCTTTTGCTCTATGTGTTCTCTCAACCCCAACTCATCTTTCAGGGTGTAAATCCGCTTAGTTTTTTAGGAGCTTTTATCTAATGAAAATCATGCGTCTAGTAATAGCAGGAGCCCCAGGCTCTGGCAAGTCCACCTTTGTCAGAACAATTAGTGAAATTGAAGTCATAGAAACAGAACGCAGTGCTACCGATCAAACATCCCTGCTGAAGAAACAAACCACCGTTGCCTTTGACTATGGTCGATTTACATTTGGTTCTTCCCTGGAGGTACAAATCTACGGTACTCCTGGTCAAGCTCGCTTTAATTTCATGTGGGATTATTTGATTAAAGGCGCTCACAGTTATATCGTACTCGTGGCAGCGCATCGACCCAATGATTTTCACTACGCTCGCCAGATAATGTCCTATATGAACCAGCGAGTGGGAATCCCGATGATAATTGGTCTAACCCATACAGATTGCCCAGGAGCCTTTTCTCCTGTGGAGATTATGGCGAAACTGGGCTACATGAATCAGAAAAATCGACCCTCAGTTATGAACGTTAATCCCAATGAACGGGGTTCAATTATTGAAATTCTAATGGCTAGCATGGCTCTCGTCGTTGAACGCACTGGTAGCGATCGCTCTCCAAAAAGAGGAGAGTTCGGTCAACCCGGTCAGTCTATGAGCAGGAACACTTATCCCCAACCCAAGTCACTGTTCTCTCGAGGTTATTAAAAACTGCTTGCATCCGTAACTGCTCTTTATACCAAGTTGCGTTCTAATCCGTAACCTTGATAAAGGGAGTGGGGAGTAGGGAGTAGGGAGTGAAAATTTCTTACATTACGTCTTTGACTGCAACTTGGTATTAAACGTCAAATGTCGAGATGAGACCTCATGCATTAGGACTTTTTGCACTCTTAAAGGTAAACGGTAGCTGCACTAGAGACATTACCAAGGATTACCAATCATGGTGAACGCACTCCAGTAGTAGGGATGGGAAAAGTTATGATTTCCCATACGGGCTAAAGAGGGCGGTAAGGATAAACGACCAGCGCTAGTCATCAGCTCCCCCTCCTCCAATCGCACCTCACCTTTGAGCATTGCCACTTGCGTTTGCCGGAGTGCTTCAGCTTTAATCGGGGCTTGTTTCAATTGGTCGTAAAATTCACTCATTAAGCCCAACGTCCCTTCATCACTGACATACCACAAACTGCCTAAAACGGACTTCACTCCCGCTTGCGCCGCTAACCCCGCAAATCCCAGTTCTATCTGTTCATTACCTAAAGCTGTACGACAAGCACTCAAAACTAACAATTCTATGGATGGTTTCTTTAATGTCAGCTGCCGTAACTGGTCTAGGTGCAGTTGGCTCTTCCATAGCTGAATGTAGGAGTTTTTGGGATTATTGAGGTTAAACTCGGCATGGGTAGCTAAATGGATAATGCCATAGGGTGCAGCATTACGTGCTGCTCGAAGATTTTCCAGAGTAAAGCTGTCATTCAGGTAGGATTTTCCTGACCATAACTTGCCAACAATGGTCGATAATTCCATTGGCACAGCGGGTAAGGGACTTTGAACCACAAATTTTGAAGCCCCCATTGCTAAAACAGACGTATTCTTTACCTCTACATAGCGAGTATCGGTGAGCGCAAACGTGGGCATTAAACCGACACTATATCGTTCTATGATGAAGTTTTTGCCGTCATGCATCGCCGCCAAGGGGATACTACGCAATCCAGTGTCCATGATATAGACCAGATTCTGGATGTTCTGCTGCTGTAAGTCACGTTCCAGAGGAGCCGTTAACCATTGATACATCTGTTGAGCTGGGACAAGGAAGCCCGAACGGTTAGTGCGATCGCTCACTTGGCTACGAAATTCCTCTGCCATGTGGATGACTTCGGCTCTAGTGGCATTCACGGAATGGCGAATGGGATTGCCTTGGGCTGTAATCAGAATTAGCTCTAAGCGATCATGCTGGGAAGCTGTTTGGCTAAAGCTGCCTTCAAGATTCAGGGAACGCAACATATTCGATTGGATTCCTGCTTGCCCTGCACCTGTGATTTCTTGAGTGGTGCTGGGGAGTGGAGTAATGGTAGAGGGCACAAATACTGCATAAATAATGGCGGGTTTGATACCTGTTGCACTCTCGATTTGGCGTAGTCTGTTCTGTACTTCGGAGAGAGTGATGGGTTGAGTCTTACCCAGTCCCAGAGCTTGGGTAAATTCGTTGCTAAATGATTGGTCAATCTCCAACGTTCCCAAGTCTTTGTTTTGAAGCGACGGTTGTCTCTCTGATTGTTCTTGAGATGAGAGTTGCCTAATAGGAATAGGTGGCTTACGAGAAGTGGAGGGTTTGTCAGGAGGAGTGGAAGATGAATTCGGTACGGTGGGAGATGGAGTCTGTAGCGCGGAAGATGAATTCGGTATGGTAGAAGATGAAGTTGGTGTCGTGGCAGGTGGATTCGGTACGGTAGAAGATGAAGTTGGCAGCGTTGGGGGTGGGTTAACACTAATAATCCGAATATTGCCTTCTGTGTGAGTGAAGGGAAAGGAGCCAAGCGAAGTAATTCTGAACTCGCCACTGCTCAGCGCTCCCGCTGTGCCGTTGACAGTAGCATCTCCGACCACAAACGGAATGAGGCCACGACCCCCATGTCGAATAGTAATGTCCCCACCATGATGACCGCCAAGGGTGGAAATACTGACCAATTCGCCGTTGGCAGCCCTAAAGGTATCGGTGGCTCTAAACAGTTTTTGAGTGCTGATATCTACAGTACCGCCTTGAGTTCCCCCTTGGGCGTTAATTGAAGCGACTTGAATATCACCGAAGGGGTCAATCGTGACATTGCCACCCTTACCAGAGACCCCAAGGGTGTTGATTTGGCCCGTCGTAATTTGAGTCAGAGCTTCCAGGGTGATGTTGCCACCATTGATCGCGCCCGAGGCGTTGAGGTTTCCGGTAGTAATCGCTCCGCTATTACTCTTAACCGTAATGTTTCCACCCGAAGTCTTGGTAGAGCTAGAGTTCAGCGTCCCTGCGCTTGTATTGATATTACCGAGGAGACTGGTTAGGGTAATATCTCGACCGGGATTGATGATATCGCTTGTGGTAATCCCGTGACTGGCTAAGAGGGTAATCGTTGCGTTGTTAGTGCCGGTTAAGGTAAACCCTGCTGTGTTGATTGAACCATTGCCAACCGGCGATCGCAAGGTAACTGGAGAATTAAACGTTGTATTCCCAGCCAGGACAATTGCACCGCTCCCCGAAGCACTGCCGATGGTGATGCTGTTAAACCCAGGCTGCAAGGCGGCGATATCCCTAGCTATCAGATCCAGCGTACTCAAACCATTATCGATAGTACCGCCCAGGATGATCGTGCGATCGGGAGTAAAGGGCGAAATCATTAAATTCCCCGTGCCTGATACAGCTTGGGTAAAGTCAATGCCGTTTGCAATCAGAGTTAGATTATTCGCCCCTGCTGCCAGAGTGTTGTTAAAGCTTAAATATTTTGGGGATTTAATCGTTGTATTGCCAATCAGTGTCACGGGATTCTTGAAGCTGTATCCCCTGGCAAAGCTATAGTCACCGGCGAGCTGAATCATTCCAGTGCTATTGATGGCTAAGCTGCCGAGTGGCACATTGTTGCCGATTCCATTAAAGGTGATGGTGCCAGTGCCTGAATTTAAGGTTAAGTTTTGCGCCTCAGCCGTAGTTCCATCCACGGAGTTATTGAAGGTTATATTACCGCTGGATGTCTGCCCGGTTGTATTAATGGTGAGATCGGGGCTATTGAGCCTCACATTACCAGTCAAGCTGAGATTGCCAGCGGTTTGGGTGCGACTGGAGGTATTGATTTCACTTCCGCTCAAAGTGATGTTACCTCCAATTGCATTGAGGGTAACGTTACCACCGTTGCCGCTACTGCCAAAGTTAGCTTGAGAGCTAGCGTTTATTCCCACAGCGCCACTGATGCTAATATCATCACCTGCAACGAGTGCGATCGCACCTGCATTCCCCGCATTGCCAGACGTTGAACCCGCGAGCGACTGGGTAACAATTCCCTCTAAAGGAGTATTGACACGAATGCTTCCGTTCGGAGCATGGATGGTTAAACTTCCCGCATTGCCAGCATCACCAATCCCATCCAATTTATTCACGATCGCGGGCAGGAAAAGCAGGTTTGTGGAAATGTCTCCTTCCGTTGTCGTCAGAGTGATATTCCCAGCATTGCCAGTTCTGATACCGGAGCCATTAACCTGAGAGCGAGTATCAATCACATCGACGGTAATACCCTTACCTGCATTGAGAATAACGTTCCCCCCATTGCCAGGAGACGCATTAGAGTTTCCTGGTGTTTGGGAGTCGGCTTCGATCGTTCCGGTAATGTTAATCGCCCCCGAAGCATTCACGGTAATATTCCCGCCATTGCCCGCGTTGCCAATACCCGGTTCGGAGTCTGCCCTGAGACTAACGGCATTAACGTTACCATTGGTAGCAGTCAGATTAATATCACCGGCGGTGTTACCCGCACCATCCATTGTGAATGTAGCGATCGTTCCTGCGCTGATACTCGCCCCTGAAATGGTGAGATTTCTCCCCGCCGCTGTAAGGGATTGGGTTCGATCCATCGAAAACGAGCCAACCTGATTATTATCAGCATCTGCCTTAAAGGTAATGCTTCCACCCGGACTGGCAAAGTTCAGGGACAAACCAGGAGCGATCGTAATGTTGTTCGTAGCCTCTAGAATAATATTTCCCGTCTGAGCTTCAAGGACGCCAGCAGAGAGGGTAAAGTCCACTGCGCCCCCATCTCCGGCGAAAATGGCTCCCGCTGGGTCATTGGCATTGGGAACATTGGCGTTGAGTTGGTTATCGTTGGCACCTGTGGGGACAATCGTGATATTCGTCGGGTCGAACAGAATCGTGCCATCCAGCCCGTGAGTCGCGCCGACATTCACCAATCCCTGAAAGGCCAGGTCGCCCTTACTCGATATTTCTACAAAGCCTCCGTTCCCGGAATGGATACCGCCACGGGCGCTGGCTTGACCGGAAAAGCCTGTTACTTGGTCTGCCCAGACGAGTACACGACCGCCATTTCCATTGAGTAAAGCATCTGCCTGGATAATGGAGTCAGCACTCACGAAGGTGCGAGATGCACTGGCTACAGTTTCTTGGCCTGGAAAACCACCACCAATCCTTACGGTACCGCCGCCATTCACACCAGAGGTGTTGAGGTTGGCACTCATCACAGCTACTTTGTCACCTAAAATATTGATGCTGCCACCGATTCCGACACTGGAGGCATCGAGAGTACCAGACGCGATCGCAAAGCCGCTGCCCGAAGGGAGCATCGCGGTTCCGCTATCAGTTGGGAGAGTCATCCCCGAATGCTTTAGCGTCACAGTACCTGCTGGGGAAACAACCAGCCCTGTTTCTACCTCTGCTGCTTCTCCCGTCAAAAGAGTGGGTAAATCTAACGGCGTAATCGACAGGATTTGTCCATCCTGATTTCTGGGTGCTGCAATCTCCAAACTCAGCAAGTGTCCGCTTTGGTTAATCTGAACCCGATTCTTACCCGGTACAGATGCAATGGTAATCGTTCCTCCAGGAGCAGTGAGTTGTCCCGTATTGATGACTGTACCCCCCACTAAGCTTAAGTTTTGTCCGGGTGCAACCGTGAGATTAGCCGCATTGATTAGGCTTCCCGGTTGAGCCGAGTCAAAGGCAAACTGGTTGGGAGTCCCAATTAAGAGTTGGTAGTCATTACCCCCAACAGCGTTAAACCAAGTCTTTCCTCCAAAGCCAATGGCAGTAGCAGTAGTAGCAGTAAAGTCAGCAGGTACATTCAGACTCGCCTTGGTACCAAAAATAATTCCAGCCGGGTTGAGCAAAAATAAGTTAGAGTTGCCCCCGGTGACTTGTACTAGACCATTAATAATTGAAGGGTCACCCCCAACAACCCGCCCCAGAATATTGCGAATAGAAGGCTGAGAGAGGAAGTTAGCAGTCTGGCCTTCTTTGAGTCCAAATTGTTGAAAACTATGGAAGAGATTGCCTCTATCTTGAGATAGAGAACCGCCCTGAATATTAAATTGATTGCCCTCAGGAGTAACAATTGTACCCGTGCCGTCAAGGGCGCGTTGAATCTCCTGTGCGTCTAAGGGCTGTTGAGAAAAGGCAGCAGTTATGCTGAGGGCTGCAAGTGCTAGGCTAACTTGTTTGATGCATGACATCGCTTCACCCCGATTCTACAGAACTAGCGACAAAAAGTTCCTAGCCCCCTCTATAATACTGAGGCTCAATATAAATTTATTAAAAAATTTACGGCAGATATTTTACGAGTTTTATGACCCCTTTTTTGGTGGAAGGCAGAAGGCAGAGGGCTCCAGGACAGAAGGGAAAAAATACTTGAGCCGAAAACCGGGTTATCAAGGCGGATTTGGTATGAGAGGCTAAGACAAAGGGAGCTTCAAATAACTGCTGGGCTCGCTCTAAAACAACAATTCACTCACTAATCGCCCTGAACTCAGCCCTAATAAACAGGTTCCCGCCATGATCAGGAAGGTATGGGATTTACTGAAGGACTTGAGTAATTCCTTTCTCGCCTTAGATACAGCCGCCACTACAAAACCAGCCACAGCCCCAGCCATAGCCCAAGTCCAAACGGGAACCCCAGCAAAAATTCCAATTCCAAAGCCAACGGCTATCCAGACTATACCCCCAATAACCACCCCAGCCAACGCCTCAAATACAAACCAAGCCCAAGCCCAAGCCCAAGCCCAAGCTGCAACCACAGCCACAATCAAAGACTGACCCGCGTTCATCGCTAAAGCCACACGTCCAGCCACCGATCCAAATACGAACCAAGTTACAGCTCCAGTCAGGGAAAAAACTATAGCCGTGATCGCGGTGCCAAACCGCCCGCGAGGCAAAGCAAAAGCGACATGTCTGGATACAGCCCAAAGTACAAACCAAGTCAAAGCCCCAGCCCCCAAAGCTCCAGCCACAGCCCCAGCAGATCCAGTGCCAGCCACAACCACAAATCCAACCCAAGCCACAGGTGCAAGCCCCACCCATGCCCCAACCCAAACCAAAGGCAGCAGTTTCGCCCAAGACCCAACGGCCTCAGCTAGAACAAACGCGACAGCAAAGGCGATCACCCAAAAGGGGGTATTCACAAAAAAGAAGCCGGCTGTGGCGTACCCCAAGAAGCTGATTAATAGCTCACTTTCAGGAATCGATCTGCGTTTCATCCTTCATCCTTTAAACTTCAGACTTCTTTAGTCAAGCTGGCTCCTAGAACTTTAGAGATATTTGCATCCAAATCACTTGTGTTTAACTTCAAAAGATTGAATAACTAATAAGCACAGACGTGAAATTAGACATAATACCTGAATTTTTCCAAGACTCTATAGGAGTGACTTGGGGTGAAATCCATTTGGCTGTATTTGTGCCCATCTGCTCCGCACCTCTACAAACAATCTTGATTTGATACTTTTCCATCGGGCATTGTCGTTTTACAAATGAGGGCGCACCTCAAATTCGCCCCTCCCAGGTTGGCACAACTTAGGTTGGCACCGAATAGGTTTGCACTTCTCAAGTTGGCAGCCATTAAGTTTGCTCCACTTAGATCAGCTCCGCTCAGGTTAGCGCTCCTGAGATTGGCACCGAACAGGTTAGCCTCTCTGAGAAAAGCGTGATATAGGTCAGCTTCTCTTAAGAGGGCACCGCTCAGGTAAGCATGATACAGATCAGCATGTCCTAAAAGCGCACTAGTCAGGTTGGCATGATATAAATCAGCACCGCTTAGAATTGCGCTGTTCAAAATCGCACCACTGAGGACGGCACCACTGAGGATGGCACCACTGAGGACGGCACGACTCAGGAAGGCACTACTCAAAAGCGCACCACTCAAGTCGGCTCGGCTCAAGTCAGATCGACTCAAGTCGGCTCGACTCAGAATAGCACCTCTTAGGTTGGCATCACTCAAATCGGCACGAATCAGGTTGGCTTCAAACAAGTCAGCTCCTCTGAAGTCGGCACCCCTTAGATCGCGATCGCTCAGGTTAATTCCTTCTAAATTAGGAACATCAACGCATCTCTCTCCTGCTGTATAACGCTCCAAAAGCTCACTAGCATCCATATGTGTGTTTTGAGGAGTTGACTTTAAGTGGATTGTCCCAAAACCCAGTCCCAGACTTAAACAGCCGTAATTGTTGCTCCAGGAGTTAGCACCCCATTCCCCTGAATTTGTCACTGGATGCTGGGATTATAGAGGGAGAGCGTGTCCAGAAATTCCTTTTTTTAGCTGAAATTAAACCTCTGTGCAATTGTTGACTCTAATATATGAGTGCTGGCTTTCCTAACAGCCATTTTTGGTATTTAAATTTACAATTCGTGCCTTGAGTCATTTTAGTATCCCCCATAAAGCACTTTGACTGTACTCAAAATAACTAAAAAAGGTCTAAAAGCCAAAATACAGTTTTTTTTAAAACTTTAATGAAGTGAAGAAATGATAGAATTTATGGAACTTTTAGCTAAGGCGCTGGAATATTGTACCAGCAATTTAGACAAATTTCTTCTAGCTTTAGCGCAGCATTTGTTACTAGTCGGGGTACCACTGGCGATTGGCTTAGGTTTGGGTTTACCGTTAGGGTTTCTCAGCTCGCGATCGCCCTGGGCTTCGACTGTATTAATTAACACTTTTAATGGATTACGGGTGATTCCCAGTTTGGCTATTTTATTTGTTGCCATCCCTTATTTTGGACTGAGCTTTACCTCAGCGGCGATCGCACTTACACTATTAGTCATGCCCCCCATTCTGATCAGCACAGATGTTGCCTTTCGCAGCATCGCTCCCGCCATTCAAGAAGCGGCAAAAGGAATGGGAATGACATCAGTACAAATCCTACGGCAGGTGGAAATTCCTTTAGCCTTGCCTGTGATTATCGCGGGTATCAAGACAGCAACTGTGGAAGCGATCGCTAGCGCCACCCTCGCTGCGTTTATTGGTGCTGGGGGATTAGGTAGCTTTATTGTGCTTGGTTTCGCGCTCTACGACAAGGCAATTCTCCTAGTCGGAGCCATTCCTGTCGCCATTTTGGTACTGGTTGCCGAGGTGAGTTTGAATGCGCTCCAACAGTCTTTACAGCCTCCCACCACGGGAGCTTGAGCATGATTATGCATAATCTTCTCATCTAGCTCCCTCCGTTTCTTAATCCTGCAACTTGAATGTCGATTAGCTTATTTTCCTTGCTGGGCTAGATATCCACTCGCATCCCAGTAGGATGACATTGAGTACAAATGCTAAGAGTGCCACTACAATTGCACCCGCAAAAATTTTATCGTCACGATTTTGGGAAACACCATCAAATAGCAGTACTCCCAATCCCCCAGCACCGAACTTTGCGCCGATGGTTGCGATCGCAACTGCCACAATCGTCGCTAGACGCACACCCGCTAAATAAATCGGTAAAATCAGCGGTACCTGTACCTGCCACCAGCGTTGCCAAACATTCATCCCCATACCGCTTGCGGCTTCTAGAATGGCAGGCTCGATCGCTTTGAGTCCAACAGAAAAATTTCGTACCAAAATCACTTGGGTATAGATAATCATGGCAATGATGACTGACTGACGAGTTAGCCCAAACAGTGGAACTAGTAGGATAATCAGTGCCAGACTCGGTATGGTGTAGAGGGTTCCGAGAAACCCCAGGATTGGGATACTGAGCCAACGGTAGTTAGTTATGACTAATGCTAGTGGGAGAGCGATCGCGATCGCAATCAGTACGGCTAAGCCTGTCATCTGAAGATGCTCTAGTACTAATCCAAAAATGACTCCAGGATTTTTAAGGATATAGCTCATGCCAATGCCAGGATTTTGAATTAGAGTTTTTAACGAATAGATGGCGGAGGGACTGATACTAAGTTGCCATCAAAAATAGTACATAGAGGGAGACAAGGGAGATAAGGAGGACGAAGGAGAGAGAAAGTACTACCTATGACGCAATTTGGTATGAACCCTCCACGAAAACAGCCAACAGCATCATTCTATTCGCCCAGTTCTTCGCACCATAACGTAGCGTTCATTCTCAGCTTTTTGGCAGCATTGCCAAAATCTGAGCCACAAATTCTTGCTGATCGATCACCGGTTTGGGAATGTAGCCATCCGCGCCACTCAGCTTGAGAAAGTTTTCGCGATCGCCCTCCATCACGCTTGCGGTTACTAGGATGACTGGGACTTTCGCTGTTTGAGGATTGGCTTTCAGCATTTGAGTAATCTGGATGCCATTCATCGCCTTACCCTGGTAGCGACTGTTACGCAGATCGACATCCATCAGAATAATATCCGCTTCCCCGGAATCGACAATTTGCATTACCTCTTGCACATTTTCAGTATGCTTCACCGCTAAGCCGCCTCGCCTGGTCAAAATCTTAGAAAAAACGATAACGTTGGACGGCTCATCTTCTACAATCAAAACAGTTCTCATGGGAATTTTATCCTTATAACTAATTTCAAATCCAGATAATTCCAGCATGACAATCGCACAGTAGCGTTATGTTTGAATAATGTTGGAGTAATGTTTGAGTTTGGTCAATTTACCAAGAAACTTTACAGAATCTTTAAACTTCATCAACTCTTTACACAATTTCCAAAGGCTTCTTAGGTGGACGATGGCAAGACAATCCCTCTCGGCATCTGAACAAGGTATTAGGCAAGCTAAACAGGCTTTCAGGCGAACGGAATTGACTCAGGCGCTGCTGGCGGCTGAGCTAGGTCTCAAGACTCGCTATTCAATTTGGAAATTTTTTAAGGGAGAGTCGGTTGAGCTTTATATCTTTAAAGCAATCTGCTTCCGGCTTCGACTGGACTGGGAGGAGATT
>NZ_DATNPA010000365.1:0-2477 GCF_036703385.1 Allocoleopsis sp.
TGGAGATCGTGATATTGAATTCCAGGCTCATGAGCCTGAACCGATATCATGTATGAGCCTGGCATCAAGAACATACCTGGAATTTGGATAGAAACTTGATACTCCCCAGCTTGGCGGATGCTCGAACTTGTAGGGGAGCAATCTGATTGATGGGTCATAAAAATTGTTCTCCCTTCATCAGTCTCGATCCGCACTGTAAGCTCTACATTCTGGACTGGATGCGTTACTTCATAATCTAAAATTATGTAAAAGGGATAACGAGCATCTAGTTCTGATGATATCAATCCATCAGGATCGGTAATAGTAACTCTTTTAAAAAAAACTTTTTTAAAGTTTTTTAGTTCTGAATCATTGTTAATTAGCTGGATTTGACCACTCCTATCAATGTTCTCTGTCAAATACTTAGAAACAATTGAATTAGTATCACCTATTTGATCAATTTTACCAGCTCTCAAGTAAATGCCTTTTGTACAAAGTTGAGTTACAGTAGGCATATTATGGCTTACGAACAAAACCGTTCGCCCTTCTTTCCCAACATCCTCCATCTTTCCTAAACACTTCTTCTGAAACTGTATATCTCCCACAGCTAACACTTCATCTACAATCAATATTTCTGGCTCTAGATGAGCAGCAACCGCAAAAGCAAGGCGTACATACATTCCTGAAGAATAACGTTTCACAGGAGTATCTAAAAATTTATCTACCTCAGCGAACGCCACAATTTCATCAAACTTTCGGTTAATTTCAACTTTACTCATGCCTAATATGGCACCGTTAAGATAGATATTTTCTCTGCCCGTAAGCTCTTGATGAAAACCTGTTCCGACTTCCAACAGACTCGCCACTCGCCCTCTAATAGAAATCCGCCCTTTAGTCGGCTCAGTAATGCGGCTTAAAATCTTTAATAGGGTCGATTTTCCTGCCCCGTTACGACCAATAATTCCAACCCGATCGCCCTGCTTAATCTCAAAGGACACATCTTTCAATGCCCAGAACTCTTCCTTAGCCGGACTAAGCATTTCCCTACCCTGAGGATTGAGTAATGTTTGGCGGCAAAACTTAGCTCCACTAGTTATTAGATCCCGCAGAGTTTTGTTACGAGTACTCCCCTCTTGGTGACCGATAATGAACTGCTTACCTAAGTTCTCGACCCGAATTACTGTGTCAGACATACTTCAGAAGAGTTCTCCGCTGCTACTACAAAGCTGTTGCCTAGTCTCTCAATTCAAGTTATGAAATTACCAACACTAAATAACGTCAGCAAATCTACGTTCCGTCTTGCGAAAGTACCAAATGCCACTAATCAACAACAAAGCGACTATCCCCAGAGATAGCATGAATCCTGACCAGTATATTTTTGACGTTCCCCCCAAAATTGCCCAGCGGAAGCCATCAATCACCCCCACCATCGGGTTAAGAGAATAGAGCAAGCGCCACTGTTCTGGGACAATACTGCTACTAAAACCAACCGGCGAGATATAGAGACCAAACTGCACAATAAACGGCACAATGTAGCGAAAATCTCGGTATTCCACATTCAGCGCCGATAACCACAAACCCGCTCCTATGGATGCTGCAAAAGCTATAGCAATAAACAGCGGTAATGTCAGAATGCGCCAGCTAGGTACAAAGTCATACCAAGCCATCAACCCCAGCAAAATCATCCCCGAAACCATAAAATCCACAAAACTGACAATCACTGCACTGGCTGGCACAATCAAGCGGGGAAAGTAAACCTTAGAAACCAAATTGGCATTGTTAATCAAACTATTGCTACATTCCGCCAGCGCACTGGAAAAAAATTGCCAAGGTAGCATCGCCGCAAACACAAGAATTGGGTAGGGCGCACCTTCTGAAGGAAGCTTAGCTAAATTGCCAAACACCACAGTAAAGACAACCATTGTTAGAAAAGGTCGAATCAACGCCCAGGCCAGACCAATTACTGTCTGTTTGTAGCGTACTATAATGTCACGCCAAGCCAAGAAGTAAAACAACTCCCGGTAAGTCCATAAGTCTTTCCAATATTGTCTCTCTGCACGACCTGCCTCAATAATTAGTTCTTGCTGATGCATCTGCTTTCCTGTAATCGGCTGACTAAAAATTTGAATCAAAGAAATAACTATATTTGCTTTGTTAGGACATGAGGAGACAAAGAGCTTAGACCTGGATTTCTCGGAAAAAAAGCGAGTTCAACCGCCAATAGTTATATAGATTAGGGTTTCGACCCGATAAGCAGTCAACTATTTATTTTTAATAAATATAATACCAATTTTGGAGGATGTGTATAGATTTTTTTTGATCTTCACCTAAAATTTATAATCGCCGAGCAAACTCATGCGAATCTAAAAGCCGCTAAATTACTTCCTCCATAAAGATTTCCCAAATCGGAAAAGAAGCGCTGAATCTAGCACAAGCTTCACCGCGACTAATTATTGATAAATATTTCAATGATCAGTTCGGTTTAGCCTCGATTGGAG
>NZ_DATNPA010000366.1:0-15011 GCF_036703385.1 Allocoleopsis sp.
AAACTAGCACATTCTTGCCACCATCGCGAGAACGTATCCGCGTATCTCTAGTCGCCCCGCCTGAAAAACAACTATCTAAAACAGCCGTGACATTTTCACTTTTCAGGGCAGACATTAGCAAGAATAAAGTATGCCCCATAATATCTTTCACAGACCCTCCCACCTCCGGATATCCGTCAGGTAAGTTACCATCCACCGGCACAAATGTCCCATTCAGCCCTTCTTGTCCTCGCTCAACGACAATCGGCTTTGGGTCAAAGATACGCGAACCATGCCCGGAATAGTGATAAACCACTACATCTCCCGGTTTGGCTTGTTTAATTAAATGTTCTTCAAATGCCGTTAAAATTCCTTCCCGTGTCGCTTTTGTATCGGGCAAAACCAAAATATCTTTCGGATTAAACCCAAAGCGATAAATCAACAAATTTCGCTGCAAATCTACATCGTTGAGACATCCTTCTAGGGGGTTCGAGGCAGTGCCTCCCCCAGACCCCCTGCACAAAGGTTGGTTGGTAAAGTAGGAAAGTTCTTAAGTCAGTGCCATTTGGCTTAAGTCGTGCCATTCGACTTAGTTTGTATAGCCGTGATTTTCCGATGCTGACAGAAGAGCGATATTTTGGCTTGAATTCAGTTTTTTAACAGGGGTTCATGCGTCATTATTAATCGCAGTGACGGCGAGGATTTTCTCGTCTGACTTGAGTTTAACGATGCGATCGCCTGTTCCATCTTTTCCGTACAATTTCACCGATTTCATGGGTAAGCGCTCCACCCGCTCAGCACTAGTAATCAGTGCCACTTCCGACGTTCCCGACGCGGATATCATTCCCACCAAACTATCCGTAGCCGTCTTAAATTGTAGTGCTTGAGTTCCCAAGTCGCCCCGATTCGCCTGCCTAATTGCACTCACAGGTAGGCGCTTGCCATAGCCTTGCTCGGAAACGAGTAAGAGATTGTCTTGTGCCGAAAGCGTCGCGCAACCCACCAACCGTTCCTTACCTCGCAGCCGCAAGGCTTGATTGCCTTGAGCGCTACGTCCCATCAGGGGTAACTGAACATCATTGACCTCAAAACGCAAAACTCGTCCATTGCTTGTTGCCAAGGCTAGTTGCTTACCCGGTTGAGCAAGGCTGACGTATTGCAGATGGTCGTCGTCCTTGAGCTTGGCGACAGTTGTACCCCGCATTGTGAGGTTCGTTAACTCAGAAGCGAGGACACGCTTAATTCGCCCCTGTTGAGTGAGCAAGATGAGCGAAAGGGTTTCTGGTGCATCCGGCAGGATAAAGTAAGCAACTACGGTTTCTGATTGCACGGCATCGGGCAACAATTTCACTAAAGGAGTGCCTGCCTGGAGTCCAGCAGCGGGTGGGATATCCCGAACCTTAACGGGATAAGCTTTTCCGCCGCTTGTGATCACTACTAATTCCGCCCGCGTGACTGTAGTGAGAGTCTCCACTACCAAATCATTCCCTTTCTTGAGGGAGCGGGTTGATTTTGGGTCGGATGTGGCACGTTGCCGCAACACACATCCTTGATGAGTAAATTCCAAAATAGTCTGTTCATCCTCAACAGAGAATTCCGGAAGGGGAAGTGTAGGTTGATTGGAGTTTTTCTTGCTTCTGTGGTTTCCCTTCTCCTGACTCCCTTCTCCCTTCTCTTGGCTCCTGACTTCTGACTTCTGACTTCTGCCTCCCTTCTCCTGACTCCTGACTTCCTCCGCCTTAACTTTCACCTCTTGGACGATAATTCTAGTCCGGCGAGGATCGGCGTACTTGCGTTTGAGCGATCGCAAATCTTTTTTCAAGGCTTTGAGCAACTCGTTGCGATCGTTGAGTAATCGCCGCAACTGACCAATCCTCGCCGTTAGTTCTTCAAACTCCGTCTGCAATTTTTGCCGTTCTAAACCCGTGATGCGTCGCATTGGCATCGCCAGTATGGCATCGGCCTGAGCTTCAGTGATGTTTAACTCATTTTGCAGAGAAATCTTTGCCGTCGTCCCATCGGGAGCATGTCTGAGGATATCAATAACGGTATCGATCGCTTGGAGACAGGTCAATAACCCTTCGACAATGTGCAGGCGTCTTTCGTTCTGCTCCAGCTCATAGTTATATTGCCGGGTAAGGGTTGCCTCTCTAAAAGTTAAGAATTCCTCTAATAACTGTCTTAACGTCAGCTGGCGCGGTTGCCTGTCCACTAACGCCAGCATGATCGCGCCAAAGGTTGTTTGCAGCGCCGTTTGCTGGTATAGCTGCTTGAGAACGGTGTTGACATTAGTGTCTCGCTTGAGTTCTATCACCACGCGCATCCCGGAGCGATCGCTCTCATCTCGCAAGTCCGCAATTCCTTCTATGCGCCCCTGATTGACCAGTTCAGCTACCTTCTCAATCCAACCCGCTTTATTCACCTGGTAAGGCAGCTCATTGACCACAATCGCCGAGCGCCGTTGTTGACGCCGCCCTCGACCGGCTGCAATCTCTTCAATTCGAGCAACACCCCGCACGAGGATGCTGCCACGGCCTGTGCTGTAAGCCTCCCGAATTCCCCCAATCTCGACAATTTCTCCTCCCGTGGGAAAGTCCGGGCCCGGAATCAATTCCCCTAATTTTTCGTCAGATAAATTAGGATGGTCAATCAAAGCAATCAGTCCATCCACGACTTCGCCCAAGTTATGAGGAGGAATATTGGTTGCCATCCCCACAGCAATCCCAGAGCAACCATTGAGCAGTAAAATCGGCAACTGAGCCGGTAGCACCACTGGCTCTTGCTGAGAACTATCAAAATTGGGGATAAAATCAACAGTTGCCTCCCCAATTTCGGAGAGGAGTGATTCATTACCCAAGGGAGAAAGTCGCGTTTCGGTATAGCGCATCGCTGCTGGTGGGTCATTATCCACCGAACCGAAGTTGCCATGACCGTCGAGGAGGGGATAGCGTGTAGAAAAGATTTGTACCAGACGCACTAATGCGTCATAAACAGCTTGGTCACCGTGGGGATGATATTTTCCTAACACGTCTCCCACAACACGAGCACACTTGCGATAAGGCCGATCTGGTGTTAAACCTAATTCGTGCATCGCATATAAAATACGCCGATGAACGGGTTTGAGACCGTCGCGAACATCGGGGAGTGCCCGTCCAACAATGACACTCATGGCATATTCAAGATAAGACCGTTGCATCTCCGCATGTAAAGCTGTGGGGATGACCTGACCGGTCGCAAGCAAGTTGAGCTGTTTTGCCATGAGTTAAAGTTCCCTAATTTCTGACCACCAAGTGATGACGGAGTGCCTGCCAGGATGGCAACATGACAAAGTCCCTGTCAGACTTATTATCAAATCGCACATTTGAAAACGACGACTTTCAGCAAGGCAACGCCCATGAAAACCGTTCTGATTGTAGAAGACGATCCCATTAATGCTCGTGTTTTTTCTAAGATTCTCAGCAAGCGGGGCGGCTTAGATGTAAAGCATACCGAAGATGTGGAAGAGGTGATGCAAATTGCTCAATCTGGAGCAGCTGACATTATCTTGATGGATGTTTCCCTATCCCACAGCGTTTACCGGGGTAAGGCCGTAGATGGCATTAAGATTACCCAGATGCTAAAAGCTGATGCTCAAACGTCCAATCTACCGATTATTTTGGTTACGGCTCACGCTATGGAGGGCGATCGCGAAAATTTCCTCAAGCAGAGTGGTGCTGATGGCTACATCTCCAAGCCGGTTGTTGACCATCAACAGTTTGTGGATCAGATTATGGCTTTACTGCCGAAAGAGACCTCATAGGGTTCCCTACGCCTACTTTAATCCGTTCGAGGTGATATGCCTCCTCTCGAATTCAACTTAGATCGCCCCTGAGCGGAAACGACTAAGTACATATGTACTACTTAACAACCATTTCGGCAAGATATTCGCCGGACACGACGAGAAGTCTCTCGGAGGTAGTACTCTCTTCCCACAAACGAATAGGGGGAGTCGAGGGCATAGATTCTCTCATCTAAAACGGGGGCAGAAAGCGCCCGTGAACGCTGTCAAGAAACGAGTCAAAGGATCTGGAGAAGCAGGGGAATAGATTTTTCATCTAAAACGGGGGCAGAAAGCGCCCTCGTGAGGGTTTAGGAGCAACAGGTTCCCCCCAACCCACCAAGAGCATCTAACCGCTGTCTAGAGACTCTATTCGGGCTCAAGAGGAAGCCCGATCTACAAGCTTACCAAGACTGGGGATTTTACGACTGGGGATTTTACCGAGGGGTAGGTTCCAGGTTTGGAGGCGAGGCTTGATTTTGGGCAATACTGGCTTGTATTTTGGGGTTGGCCAGAAATTTTTGGGTTTCAGAGAGCAATCGCTCACCCCAAAGATTTTCCTTCAGGAAATCTACGTTAGCATAACGACTATCGATGCGGATTGCCGTTTCTCCTAGCGCAATTCCCTTATCTTGATCCCCTTTAGCATACAGCGCAACAGCCGCTGCAAGCCTGGGTTCTGCGGCTTGATCGTCAATGGCGATCGCAGCTTGCCATCGTTCAATCGCGCCCTGAACATCGCCTTGTTCATATTTGACCAGACCAATGTTGTTGATCGCTGGCCAAAATTTCTTTTCTTGAGCGACAGCTTTTTCATACTGAGCGATCGCCTTGGGATACTCTTTGAGCATGTAGTAAGAATTCCCCAAGTCAAACAAGGCTTCTGGCACATTGGGTTTAATCTTTAACCCAGCTTCCAACTCAGCGATCGCTTTAGGATATTCGGCTTTTTGAAAACGTGCTGACCCCAAAGTAAAGTAAATTCCCGCCTCTTTGGGATCTAAGGATCTAGCCTGCTCTAAGGCTTTAATTCCTTTATCAAACTCTTTGTTTTGCACATACAAACTCCCCAAAATAAACCAGGTTTGAAAAGCTTTGGGGGCCAGTTGAGTTGCTAGCTCCGCTCTAGGCATCGCCAGTTCATATTGCTGGAAGCGTACCAACTGAACCGCATCCTGAGCTAGATTCAAGCCCTGCTGCTCTAGTTGCTTTGAATCCAGCTGAAGGGCGTAGGGCACGAGAGCCTGTCCAGCAACCGGTGCTTGCGCACTCACTAAACCCAGAAGAAGAAAAATAGAAATTAAAGGAATATGCTTGGGCACGGTGCAGCCTCTAAAGACAACAAGGAAAGGATCTTCAGCTAAATTAGCGCATAATCGATGGGATTGTGGCTGAAATCTTAACCAAAAATTTGCCTTAACCGAACGAGGGAACTTGAAGTTCCTCCTCCCTAAAGCTCTAGTGGAAATTAGGATCACTAGGGATTAGGGACTCACTTGCTGGAAACAAACCGAGCCGCTGCCTTTTCACCCGATGGGATGAACCAATTGGAGGAAGTGGCAGCCCGATGGAAACAGCCAAGCTAGGCAAAGGAACACTCAAACCTATCATGATAGCCTTTTCTTCAAAAAGAAATGCTCAAAAAAGTCAAATTTTGTCAAGTTTGAGAAGCTACCGCAATCAGCTCTTTTTTCTTGGAAATTCCGTACAGTCAGGGGTTGGCTAGAGTAAGCGGGACGTTCGATTGAAACCGCTAATATAAAGAAAGGTAAAGTTGAGTAGCGCGATCGGACAGGGAAAACGTCTAGCGGTGAGCGGAGTACTGTCTTTTGATTCGAGGGAGTTCTAGCGAGTAGAGCCCAGCGGATTAGATACCCAACTCCTAACTACCGATCTCTGTTTACAGCCGGATGGGAAAGCAGCATTACATGGAACTTCCACTAATCGGTAAAGTCAAACAACCGCCCTCTTGGCTCATAGGGCTGGTAACCGTTGGCATTTTGGGCGTCGGTGGTGCAACTCACTTGGCTCTGGAGGCGAGGAAACCTAAAATCGACCTCAACAAACTAACCGTACCCGTACAAGCCGAAACTCTAACGCTGCGGATTACCGATATCAGTGGGACTGTGGTACCGATTCAAAATGTGAACCTTAGCCCCAAAACCTCTGGTCGTTTAGCCAAGTTGTTTGTGGAACAGGGCGATCGCGTCCAGGCTGGGCAACAAATCGCACTGATGGAAAATGCGGAATTGCAAGCGCGATTAGCTCAAGCTCAAGCCAACCTCAATAAAGCACAAGCCACTTTAGCCGAGGCGCAGGCGGGGAGTCGTCCGGAAGAAATTAACCAAGCCAAAGCTCGTCTATTGCAAGCTCAAGCTCGACTGGAGTCAGCGCGGGGTGGAAATCCCCAAGAAATTGAGCAAGTCAGGGCGCAAATCGAAGCCGCCCAATCACGATTAGCCCTGGCTAAACTGAGAGCCGATCGCTATCGCAATTTAGCCTCACAAGGCGCTGTGTCCCTAGATAGGCGGGATGAAGCCCTAACCGAAGAGCGGAACGCCCAAGCCAATCTACAAGAAACACAACGGCGTTTAGAGCAGCAGCGAAACACCAAAAGGCCAGAAATTGACCAACTCGAGGCGGCTGTAGCCGAATCACGCTTTAATGTAGAGCAGTTACAACACGGGAAGCGTCCCCAGGAAATTGCTCAGCTCAAAGCAGCGGTTGATGCGGCGAAAGCCGATGTGATATCCGTGCAAGTCCAACTACAAGACACGAGTATTCGTGCGCCCTTTGCCGGAATTGTGACGCAAAAATACGCAACCGAAGGAGCCTTCGTTACCCCAACCACCTCAGCGTCCAGTAATACTTCAGCCACTTCAACTTCAATTGTGGCACTGGCTAAAGGGCTGGAAATCGTCGCCAAGGTTCCAGAGGCTGACATCGGACAAATCAAACCTGGACAACAGGTGGAGTTTGAGGCAGACGCCTTTCCTGGCAAAGTCTTTAAAGGTCGCGTACAACGTGTAGCACCAGAAGCCGTGATTGATCAAAATGTCACGTCTTTTGAGGTGCGGGTGGCGCTTTTAACGGGTCAAAACGAGCTGCGATCGGGCATGAATGTTAAACTCGCCTTTTTGGGCGAAAAGGTCAGCAATGCCTTGGTTGTCCCTGTCGTGGCGATTGTCACTCAAAAGGGGGGCGAAAAGGGTGTCTTGGTGCCCGATGAGAATAATAAACCGAAGTGGAAACCAGTGACGATTGGGCAACAGATTCAAGAGAAATATCAGATTTTGGGGGGATTGCGACAGGGCGAACGGGTATTTCTTGAGCCACCTGAAGATTTTCAACGGAAAAAGAATCAAGAGAAGAAATAAGCGTTCTCAAGGATGAAATATGAAGTAAAAACAGGGTTAAATTATAAAATCTTTCTAGCATAATCCTATTTGATTGGTAAGGAACCTTTTTTACAAACCACAGAGGCACAGAGAACATAGAGAGAAGAAATAAAGTGTGTTGCCAATGATTGAGGATTACTATATTTTAATTTTTAGTTAATGAAGATATGGATTTATTAGAAAGTATAAAAATGGCAGGAACTACGCTAGTGGCTAACAAACTGCGTAGTAGCTTAACAATGTTGGGCATTATTATTGGTAATGCTTCAGTGATTGCAATGGTGGGAATTGGACAAGGTGCCCAAAGGTTAGCTTCTGAGCAGTTTGAGACTCTTGGTCCGAACCTCCTGTTTATTGTTCCCGGTTCTCAACAAACTCGGAACACGACATTGAACCTACCGAAGACGCTGGTGCTCGCCGATGCCAAAGCAATCGCAACTCAAGTCCCTTCTATTAAAGAAGTTGCTCCTCAGATTAATTCCAGACTTTTAGTTACCTACCGCAACAGAAACACCAACACGGCGATTACTGGCACAACACCGGAATTTCTCGTCGTTAGGAACTTTGATGTTGCTAGGGGTCGGTTTATCACGAATTTAGACTTAGAGCGGAATAACCAAGTTGTAGCTTTGGGCGCTGACGTGGCGGAGAAACTATTTGGAAATAGTGACCCCATTGGGCAGACAATTCGGATAAAAAATGTATCCTTTCAGGTGATTGGGGTGATGGAGCCGAAAGGGGCTTTCTTGGGAGACAATCAGGATGACACCGCCTTCATTCCCCTCACGACAATGGCGAATCGAATCGTGGGACGAACGTCTCCCTACGGGTTAGAGCTAACGTTCATCTCCGCCACTGCCAAAAATCAAGACAGCATTGGGGCGGCTCAGTTTCAAATTGAGAACTTGCTGCGACTGCGGCACAAAATCACGGATGAGGATGATTTTACCGTGAGAACTCAGAAGGATGTTCTCAAGATTGTCGGCACGATTACTGGCGGACTCACGCTACTTTTGGCAGCGATCGCGGCAATTTCTCTGCTCGTAGGGGGTATTGGTGTAATGAACATCATGCTAGTCTCAGTCACGGAGCGTACCCAGGAAATCGGACTGAGAAAAGCGATCGGCGCTCAAGAACGAGACATCTTGATTCAGTTCCTGATTGAGGCCGTGATTCTCTCTGCGGCAGGTGGCATCATCGGGACAGCGTTGGGAATTAGCGTAATTCAGCTGGTTGCGATGGTTGGCCCCCTGAAAGCAGGAATTTCCCCTGTGGCAATTCTTTTGTCTGTCAGTGTGTCCGGTGGCATTGGTTTATTCTTTGGCGTCGTACCAGCACGGCGGGCGGCGAAACTTGACCCGATTGTTGCTCTTAGAAGCGCTTAATATGGACAATAAACTCAACCTCCACTCAGCCGTTTTTGAGTCTCCCAGAAAACCTGTCGTAATCCGCCTAGAGGATATCTTTAAAGTTTACGGAATCGGCAATACCGAAGTTCGCGCCCTCAACGGCGTCAACCTGATTGTGGAGGAAGGGGAGTATTGCTCCATTATGGGAGCATCCGGTTCAGGTAAATCCACAGCCATGAATATTATCGGTTGTCTTGACCGCCCGACATCGGGTCATTATTACCTAGATGGAGTCGATGTCTCTGGACTCGCTGATGCTGAGTTAGCCAAGATTCGGAATCTCAAAATTGGCTTTGTCTTCCAGCAATTCCACTTGTTGGCTCAATTGACAGCGCTAGAAAATGTGATGTTACCAATGGTTTATGCGGGTGTCCCCAATGCTGAACGACGGGAGCGTGCAACAGCGGCTCTGAAACGGGTGGGGTTAGAAAACCGTCTGAATAATAAACCAAATCAGCTGTCTGGGGGTCAGCAACAACGGGTAGCGATCGCCCGTGCGATTGTGAATAAACCTGTCTTAGTTTTAGCCGATGAACCGACAGGAGCGTTAGATTCTCGTACCACTCAGGAAGTCATGGATATCTTCACCGAACTCAATACGAGTGGGATTACGGTTGTGATGGTCACGCATGAGCCAGAGGTGGCGCGTTTAACCAAGCGCATCGTTTGGTTCCGTGACGGCGAGGTGATACATTCCCATCTGACTCCCGCAGAAATCACTCAGGTGGCAGTCTCTTAACTGAGTGTACTTCGTGCTAATGGGTGATTAGTAATAGCAAAGTCATAACGACGTAGGAGCATCTCAGTAATCCGGAAAAGCTCTTATCCATAACCCATTAACAATTACTGAGGGTGGGCTGAGTTACCACTTTGCTACGCAAGAACCCTACTAAGCTTTGCACAAATGAGGGACTGACGTTTTGTTTTTCCTCGTCTTCGAGGACTTGTGCGGGTAAGGGTTCTACTTCTTGAGTGGGTAGAGTGCCAACAAGCAAGGGCACTTCTTCGGCTAAACCGATGGTAATGAGCCGGAATGCGACTTGTTGTACTTTTTCTACGGGGAGTCTCAGCTGTCGTGCGATCGCTCCCAGAGACATGGTGCCTTTGGTGTACTCCCAAACTTGCCACTCTAGGGTATCTAAGCGATAGGTCGGTTGACCTGCAATGATACTGACCAACCCTCCATTCGGATCAGGTAGTTGATCGACCAAGGCATCCCAGTTCTGTAGTACGCGTAGCCCCGCTAATACGGCTTCTGTTGCCAGTACACTAAAACCCGTCATTTCTCGTGTCGGGATTGGTACGTTCGGCTCAAATTTAAATTCCGCCTCCTTGAATTGCAGCAAGGCACACACCCCGCTCAAGACCTGAAATTGGAATAGCCGTTTCAGTTGTTTGGCTTGTAAAACCCCTTGATTTTTGAGGTATAATCCCAAAGGTTCATTGATTGGGCAGCACCAATGGACTAATTTATCAAATACGCGATCGCTGACCCACTGGCGTTGATCGATCAACGAAACTAAACCCTGCTGATCGAGCCGATTAGAGGCTGCCACGATACGACCCTGGTACACCCAAATGTAATGAGATTGGGGCTTCTCTTGGGCGCTCAACTCTGGGTGTAGTGTGAGCAACCCAGTTTTGTGCCCTTTTTCGAGCAACTGAAAGATTTCGGGTAAGGAAAAGTCTGATAGATGACCTGTAATGGACATGGCTGTTTAATCGAAGGCTAAAAGACACAGAGTTAACTAAGAAATCAGTAATGGCATAGGTAGCTCAACAATCTTCTTAACATTACGTAATATTAATATAGGCTTCGCTGTTTTCTGCATCAATCTCTCGATAGAGACAGGGAGTTCTTTGCTCTAGAGCCATTTATTACCCAAGACATATCCTCAAATTCTTAGTTTTTTTAGAAAAAGGTTAGACATTTTTAGAGAAAAAATTGCTTAAAATAGCAAAGTTGTTTTTAGATGACCCCTGCCTTGTCTAACCGGAAACTGGCTCCTTTTAGACCAAGGATTCAGTCAACTAAGGATTGGCGTGCTGACATTTTCCCTCGCAGAGTTGAGGAATTCCTCTATCATTGAGTTGATCGAACCTGGAAGGGCAATAGGTATTTATACAGCTTGGCAGGTTTAGAACAATGAAATCTGAGACACTGGCTAGCACTTTTCCTGTTCCTGACGAAATAGAACGCCCTGATTCTGAAGAATGGGCTGAGATGGAGCAATCGTCTGTTGAAAGTTTAGGGATTTGGCTCCCTTAACGCTATGACTATAGGACTCACTACCTCAACCTGAGTTTTTGATATCTTAGCCGACTTACCTGTAATTATAATTACGGAATAATTAAGAAGTTTAATTTTGTAAATTCCTGATACTTTTTTTGGCCTGCCCAGCACTGGGCTATAGTGATAGGGTATACAAAATCAATTTACTTATTTAGTTTAGAAGTGGAAATTAGACAATTAGACTGAGATGTGTACTGTGTTGCTTGCAGCACGAAACTAGCTCAACAAAAGCCTGAAGTTTTCAAGCTGGGCGTCAACAACCAAGGTTAATAGGTAATGATGTTTAATAACCTAAGTAAAAACTAATAAAAAACGCTGAATTTTACACAAAAATTAAACTGCCGAACTTTGCATAAAATGTTCTAACAAAACAATTAATGCATTAATTACGGATTCTTTCTGATTGGCATTGAGTGTTACGAAAGGAGGCCGATTTTTCTCATCGACAAAGCCCAAAGCAAGCGCCACATTTTCTACAGACCAGGCTCCCTCACAGTCCATATGGGTTAGACCAATGAGCAGAGGAATTTCTACCCGCTGATTCATAAAAGCGAGAATTCGACGAGCCAAGCGAAAATCACTGGGGCGATGGGCTGCCACTAAAAGTACGTAAGCGTGAGCTCGACGAATCAGGATATCCCACATGAAATCGAAGCGAGATTGTCCTGGGGTGCCATACAGGTGCATTGCCATTCCCGGAGCAAATTGCAGGCGTCCAAAATCCATAGCCACTGTTGTTCTTGTCTTGATTTCGGCAGCTGGGCCTGTCGCTATACGATCTGTATCGACGACAGCGATCTCACTGACGGAACGGATAAACGTGGACTTCCCGGCACCCACTGTCCCGGTCACAACCAGACGCATGATTTCCACGCTTACTTGCTCCTCAGGAAACCTAGCAAGTTTTGCACGAAGGAATTGCTGAGGGCTTGACCCGGATTATCCTTGCTACTCTCTGTCGGCACTGTGACGTCTAGCACCTCGTCTCCTGAAACTCTAGACCGAGAGGGAGCAATCATGGGTACTTCTGCAACTAAACCTACGCTGATGAGCCGAAAAGCGGTCTGCTGAATAATTTCTATAGGTTGTTTAAATTGGCTTGCGATCGTATTCAGAGGAACAGAGCCATTCGCTAATTGCCACAGCCGACCTTCTAGAGAATCTAGCCGTAAGTGACGCTTGCCGATCACCACCCTCGATAGGGCTGAAGTGGGTTCGGGTAGCTTGTCTGCCAATGACCTCCAGTCTCGCAACACTCGCAGACCCATCAGTGTTGCTTCCGTCGCACTAAGGCTTAAGCCCGTCATTTCTGTTGTTGGTAGAGTTGCTTTTGAGTCAAATTTAAACCGAGCATCTTTGAGCCGAAATAAAGCACAAACTTGCTGAAGCACTTGGGCATGGAACAGCAGCCTCAACTGCTCTGGTTGCAAAAACCCTTGTGTCTTTAAATAAAGACCAATAGGTATATTAGCAGGACAGCGATTAACCTGTTCACGTATCACTTCAGGGCTGATCCAGCCCCGTTGACAAATCATCGCAAGTAAGCACTGCTGATCCAGACGCTTGGTAACCGCGACAATACGACCCTGGTGAATTAGGGCATGTCGAACTCTTGGCTCTTGGCTAGGATCAAGCTGAAATCGAAGAGTGAGCAATCCAGTTTTACTACCTTGATCGAGGAATTGAAAGAGTTCCGGTAGGGAAAATTCTGACAAACTACTCGTAATTGCCATCGTTTTTCACGTCTTTCTAAGGATTGGGCGAAAATAGGTTAATCTTCTCTTATTCTCAAATTAATGTGAAGAAATATCAACTTTTTGTTACGTTGTCTTCGGTTTAGCATCTAAGCTTATGATAACTATCTAAGTTTTCAATTTAAATTACAGTCGAATAGGTGATGATTTTGCTCACAACGATACCGCTCGCGTCCGGGGTGGTAAAGCCTCGAGTCTCGGCAATCATCTTAGTTAAAGCTGCCTTAACACTAGTGTTCCCACAATCACGACACAATTCACCAATTTTCAGATAATTTTTTAACGATGCCATTGGCGGCTAGTGACATGGTAATGATTGAGTCCTAGCCTAACCTGGTACAACAAAATCTACTCGGTGACCCAGGAGCCAGCAAGTGACTTACAGCTGGCTCATCTGCCTTCTTGGGTAACAGTTTGAGTACAATTCCGAATTCAAGGCTGAGGACTGAAGGACGAACAGCTTGCTTTAGTTTAAAGCTGCCTTCAACTCAGGAATAACGCGCTTAATTTCCAGCATCAGTACTCCTTGTTTAGCGGCCTTACTCGCTAAGACGAGTAAGACGGCATACTCGCCACAGTTAGTGAGGATACCATAGCCTTGATCGCCCTCAACAAAGATACGGTCTAGAAAGCCTCTAGCCAATTCACTGCCGATGCGCTCACCCAAGGACAGCATGGCAGCTGACATAGCTGATACTCGTTCTTCATCCATCTCGCCCGGTAAGCTCGATGCTAAAGGGAGCCCGTCAGGAGAAACAAGAGCCGCCCCCTGGACATCGCTTGCACCCGTGACAAAATTTTGGAGAATGCTCTCAAGCTTGGCTGTGTTAATGGTCATTTTCATACCTCCTAATCTATGTGTTTAAATGCCGAGGTTCGCTAATCAAGAACATTTTTTATGTCCTCAATCACAGCTTTAAAAAAGTATAGGGTTTGAAAAACCCCAGGATTTTATTGAGAAATTTTTTCAAGAGGAAAAATAGGAGGCATTTACAAACAGATTAGCTGGTGTAGGACTTTCAGCCCATAAATGAGTAGCGGGGTTAAGGGGAGGTAAGCCAAGTAAGATGAAAATTTGAGGCAGTTTATGGATCAGGAGTCGAATAGAAAAAAGAGTGCCCAACTAGGCTCTAGTAAGAGCCCTGTTGAACACCTTATCTAGGATTGTTCGACCAGATGCTTAAATAACAGACCGATGTCAAGCGCTTGTCGAATAATTCTCTCTATCCTAAAGGCTGGAGGTCTTACCCGTCTCCGCCTGCGTTGGAATCGGCTTGACATCGCTGTAGCCCATATTGCCAGCTATGTTGCGCAACAGTGAAATTTGTCCCTCAAAGTCAAGTCCTTCAATTTGGGAAAGGGTATCGTTGATCGATTGATTAGGTTGATAGTCACTGGGTATATCTACTACAGTATCACCCATTGCCACAGCCCAAGCATACCAGACTAGTAACTGATTGTTCTCGGTCAGCGCCCCGTAGGCACGAGATAGATCTGTCTGTTCACGGTTAACAATTGATCGCATAACCGCTAGCTGAGCCTCATTAGACATTTCAAAAAATTCTCCTAACAACCGAGGAGCCATTTCTGGGTTAGCGGCAGTGGGAGCAGCAGCTGTAATAGAGTCCCCCATTTTTTTATAAACATAGTAGAGCAGCGCCAGTTTATCATCGGTGCTTAAGCCGTCAAACGATTGCACTACTTTTTTGGTACCTTCGGAACGGGCTGAGGAACGAGTTGTTTCTTGAGCTGGAGACATATTAAATAATAGATGAATGCGTTCAAACTTTAGAATTATCAAAATTTTCTAATACAAATCGCCATCCAATAGAAAGAGTTCACTCAAGTGGACAGGGCTAAATATATCTTCCTTTATATAGAGATAAAAGATATCTCTAAAGAGTCTAAAGCTATGGGGATCGGCCTTGGTACGATGAGGTAGACAATTTAAAAAGTGCAAAAACAATAGGAGTTGACAATGACGGAAGAACTGAAAGTAGATCCGAAGCAGGCTGTAGGACAAGAAGCTGAATTAGCAGCTCAGAATATGGAAGAGGGAACAGAGAAAACACCAGAAATCGATGTAGACGCAGACTACGAAGCTTCAAAACAATACAACGTCAGCGACATTGATAAAAACCAAACGGGTACGGGAGCCGCTGCGGCTAATACTCCCAATGAATTTCGGCAGATGACCAAGGACATAAATTCCCCAGCAAATCCATAGATAGTTAAATTAGAAAGTTTAGTTTCGTCGAAAAATAGTACTTGTGTTCATGATTTTAGAGTTGCTTTGAAGAGAGTCCTGGTTTCGAGAGCGATCGCTGCAAGGGGAGTTCGCTTAGCCCAACCGCACTCTTA
>NZ_DATNPA010000367.1:0-5384 GCF_036703385.1 Allocoleopsis sp.
TTAACAGTTTTTCCTAGTAGAATCTTCCATTCTTGTTGCGTTAGCGGACTATCCCCATCTTTGTAGCGCTCATCAAACCGTGAAGCGTGCAACTGAAGAATTTGCTTGCGTTCAATTGCTGTTGGAAATCCCACATAAAAAATTTCGTCAAAACGCCCAACGCGAGTTAGTTCTGGAGGGAGAGATTTAAGACGGTTTAATGTGGCAATGACAAACGTTGCTGACTGCTTTTCCTGTAACCAAGTCAGCAATACCCCCAGCAACGCCCTAGAATTAACATCCTCTCCCCTATCATTTGAAGCCGTAAACAACTTATCGAACTCGTCAAAATACACCACTGCTGGAGCACAAGCTTCTACTCGATCGATTAAACGCTTTAGATAGGCAGCCCCCCTATTACTAATTGCCCCAACATCCACATTAATTAGCGGAAAGCCTAACTCACGAGCGCTCACCTTCGCTGCCAATGTTTTTCCTGTCCCCGGTGGTCCTACAAGCAACCATCCTTTGGGCAGGGGGATATTGTGTTCTCTCGCCTCTTGAGAATAATCGGATTTCACCTCCAATAGCGCTGCTTTCAGTCGCTCCAACCCTCCGAAGTCGGGGACAACAGGCTTACTGATAAACTCTAAGCCGTCACGCCGTAACAGCTCAACTTTGTAGTCCAGCAAAGACTGCTTTAAGAAAACATCATTACCTTGGTTTCGATTTAAAGCCAAGCGCAATCCAATCTTGATTTCTTCAAGACTTAAACCAGATGCCGCTACAGGTAAGGTTTGGATGTCAATGCTGTCTAAATCAGGTAGAGAAGATAAAGAAAGTAAAAATTCCCTCATAAACTCGCTAATCTCTCTTAACCCTGGAAGTGGCTTCCACACTTCAGGGATTAACCCAGCAAGCATTGGAGGTAGGCTCACCTCCTCTGTACCCAGAAGAAGTAAATACTTTGGTACAGAGCTAGACTTAAATTCCTCAAAAATGTTGACCAGTTAAGAATTAATTTGTGCAGCTCGTTCGCGGGATACATTATCAGCCGTTGCAGGAATACTGCATAGCGACTGTAAGTTCTCTACTACAAACACACCTTCGTGTGAACAACAAGCAAGAAAATCAAGAACACTTAGACAGTCATAACTGGGTAGGTTAAACTCGTCACACACAGAGTTTGACTGAAAGCAACAAGTGCCATCTAAGTGTGTGACTTGCTTGAACGTTCTCTGCCCCAAATTCCACAGATAAACCGGAAGATTTAGCGACGTGGCAAAATTACTTTCAATCCATGAAAGTGTGGACATACGCTCAATTAGTTGTGTTTGGATGGAAACCACTGGCGACCAAGAATCAACTAACGATTTAAGTTCTTGCAACTTCATTGCCTTACTTCTCACTTAATTCCTTTCCCAAGCAAGCTGTTGAGTTCTCTGAGTCGGAACTGCTCTGTTATGCTGAATGGCAGAATTCAACGTGGGTAACATCTGCTCGAAATGGGCTAAATCGCGATCGCTCATTCTTACCCGCAATTGACCTCCAGCCTGAACCAATAGCGGCCCCCGACCATCTTTTGCATCAATCCTCACCCGACCATCTGGGGTTGCCAACCACCGATAAGAGAACTTTCCATCCACCTGTACTTTTGAACCAGCACTCCTGGCATATTGACTTAATGCCTCAGTAACAGCCCTCACCCGCTTGAGGTAATCGGTTTCTTGAACTCCCGCAGGCGCTAAGGCACCACTGAGCGCCTCACCCCTAACTTGAGAAAGCTGGAGATGCCTGATATCCCGGTAGTGCGAAGCTTGCAATCTCACCGTGCCGCGCTCTACACACACTCCCAAGAGTGGAGAAGACTGAAACTGCATTAAAGTTATCCCTGATTTATCCGTGAGCGTGTAAGAACGCCCCTCTCGCACGATTGTGTAGTCATCCGCCTGATAAATTCGCCCCCCATTCGGGACTTGAGAATGGAACAAAGTCTTCAAAGATTGAGCAGCAGAATGTTCGCGCCGTAGGTTTGAAAGTGATGTCATAGACTGAGTAACGAAAGCGCGAGTACGCTGCCACCAACTTGTCTGGGTGGGTTTTGTCAGCCGCTGTTGAATCAGATTCTCAAGAGCCTGTGCCAACGCTTGTTGTTGCCCCTGAGACTGAGTTTGAAGCTGCTGAATCTGTTGTTGTTGTCGTTGCAATTGAGTGCGTGTCTCATGCAAGTCCAGGGTGAGCATCTGCTTGAGAGGGCTGTCTGGTAATTGGTCAACCGATGACCTCACCCGCTCCACTCCTCCCTCTGTTAGCTCTGGAGTTTGCCCTAGCTTTCGTCTTGATGGTTTATGGGAAGCTACGTGTCTCAAGGAGGAGTCAAGAGCAGAAGTGGTTGAGTCAGATGCTGGTAAAGAACTCTCCCCCTGCACCCCTTGCTCCTCTATCCTGGGAATATCTGCTACTCCTACATCTGCGTTTCTCCCTGTCTCCGCATCCCTACGTCCGCTCTCAGTAACCCGCTCTTTTTCTAACAATTCATTGATGATTACGTTGCCTGATTCATCAGTTTTTAGAACCACTTGCCCATCGACTTCAATTGTCTTGGAACAAGCCGAATCGACTACATTGCCTACACTGGTATGCCTTAATTCTTCAAGTTGCTCGATTAATTCAGGAGTTAACTCATTACGAAACGTTTCTCCAATTCGACCGTAAACAACTCTCTTGCCATCAGTTACTCGAATATCCCTAGATTTATTCTCTTCACTGGATTGAGAATTTAGATTGAGAAGCTCTTGCAACCACGCTTCAACCAAGCGCTGATAATGCGCTTGAAAAGTGGCAGCATCTCCTTGAGAAACAGCAAAGATTGACATGACACAAAAGCTCCCGTTACATGCAACTTTGCATCGCTTCAGATTGGACTATCAAACTCAAACGATTGACAACAATCTCATCATCCACAAACAACAGCGCCAATTGGTCATCCAAACACCAAGCGATGAACTCCGAGGGCTGCTCTAAAAGTCTCTGAGTCTCATACAACACCCCCCAAGCTTGTCCATACAACAAACCCTGTTGATCAAAAACCTCAATGACACAAGCCGAATAATCTGATGCTAGAGGTGGCGCATTGAAAGCAGATTGTACCCGACACGCCCAACTGGGATACTTAATCAAAACTTCCTGAACTCGCTCACTATACACAAGCACTACCCCCCTAGAAAACTTCCGCCAGTTCTTCGGCTGTAGGAGCCGAGATAGGCTCACTCGGTAGCGGGAACAACGCCTCAGCTAACGCTCTCCGCTCTTCAAATTGTTCGCGTCTCTCCTCATCCGTAACGCTATAGGAATTAGCCGCCACTAGCCTTGGTCTAATCGTGTCCCACTTCTTCTCTGACCAATTCATCTCATCAATGTCTTCTTTTGGGACTTTTACAGGTTGAATCAGAGGAACGTAAGCTTCGCTCTGACGAACGTAAGCTGGGTTAATGACTACAGCTTTTCCAGTTCCCAACTTGAGAAATTCGGCTGGTTCTAGGAGAAAGCGCTTCTGATGTTGCTCGTTGAAAGACTTACTTCCTCCGCCCTTACCTGTACTCCTAGATTTGGAGTGAAATTGAATTTCCTGCTCTCCTAAATAATCCGCAAACAACTTAGCACTGGTAGGGTCTTGAGGGTTGAAAATAAACTTACTTGCCGTTCCCCCTACAATCGCTTGAGCGAGTTCTTTGCCGTAAGCTTTCTCTAACTGGCTGATATTCTGGTATCCCAAAATTCCACAGAAACCATCTTCTCGGTTTTCATTCAACCAATTCACTAAGGCGGGTAAATACAAAGTAGGCAACTCATCAAGTGCCACTATCAATGGGTCTTGACGAGGCACCGTTCGTGATACATTTCGAGATACTATCATGTGTAAAATTGCTGCCAAGAGCGGTCCGACAATATCCCGGTTATTCCGGTCTAATCCGAAGATGATTAATTGCTTACCATCTAAATCCAGCGGCAGGGTTGTATTGCCACAAAATGCTCCTACAAAGTCTTTCTTGAGAAACCGTTGAAAAATCCTCTGAGCCGTACCAACAATACTGGCAACGGTTTTATCACTATCCTTTACGCTAATTAGCTGAGAAAGTGGTCGGGTTGTCCAAACTTTCAGCTTTCCCCTAGATGCTGCCTCTAATCGTTGGGGGAGTTGATCTAAACTTAAAATGGCTTGAGCCATCATCAAGTCACAATACTTGTCATCGCCAGTGAGGGTCTTGACGGCTTTGGTTACGAGTAGAATCCCCTCAATCAAACTATCCCCAGCTTCTTCAAAGAACTTATCCCCGCCGTTGTTGCCGCCGCCTCGGTCAAAGTTGCGGTTGATGACATTGGATAGCTGACCGGCTGCGATCGCATCCTCTTCATCCTTAATCAAATCCAGCGGGTTACACACTTCACTCTCAGGAAACCCAGGAGCAAACACGCGCACGGTATAGCCTCGCTTCAGGGCATAAGCAACTGCCCGCTTCGTCTGCGCTGGGTACTTGAAATCGTACAAGCACATAGGAAAACCCTGATCTAAGGCGGAACGAATCAGAGGGTCAATCACACTGAACGTTTTGCCAGAACCCGCTGCCCCAATTGCCGCAATTCCTCGTTGAGCATCTGGAACGTACAACGTGGGACTGCTACTAAAAACCTTGTCTAATTGCTTCTTCCAAGCTGGATTGGGTGGTGTTTTAATCAGCCCCTTACTGTGCCAGTCTGAATTTAAGCGATCGCGCATGACAAACGGAGTTCCTACGTAGAGTGCTACATTGTTGCGCGACACTTTAACCATCTGTTTTTTAGCTTTAGAGGCAGCCCGCGCCTTCTCCTTAGAGCCTCCCCAATAGCTAGTAGCTGTTTTGCCTTTTTTGGCACTGCCGGACATGGACTGAAAAACCAACATAGCGGCAAAGCAAGAAAGCAGGATTAAGCCAGAAGGAGACTTCAAGGAATTAATTAACTGATTGCCCGTAGAAGTTAAAGGACTCGTGTTAGCCAATGCGATTACTATTGGTTTTGAAGAAAGATTTGACATGACACACTAAGTTAAAATTGGCGCAAATACGTGAAGATGCGAAAAGAGTCTTCAGTAATTTATTCTGCGCTTTCAGTTTAGATAAGTCTGTCAATGAATTCCTACAAAATGGAAAAGGATTCATTGACCCTTTGGTATCGATTTCCCTGTTCGCAGTAAAGAAGTGACGACAACTGATTAGAATTGAGAAGTCGTTGATTGATTGCAAGACAAGGCTTGCTTCCTTGTGCAACATCCTTTAAGGCAATTAAAGGAATACCTTTTGGCAGGTCACGGTTGAGATAAAGACTCAAAACCAACTGATAACTCTCCCCTTGCTGTGCATAAACAA
>NZ_DATNPA010000368.1:0-9478 GCF_036703385.1 Allocoleopsis sp.
TCAGGTTTTAATCACTCCGGTTGAAATCAAATCCCAAGTCCCTTTAACAGATTTAGCCGAGATAACCGTTTTAAAATCTAGGCAAGAACTTGAGGCTATTTTAGACGGGAAAGACCAGAGAAAATTTCTAGTCGTTGGCCCATGCTCCATTCATGACGTTCAAGCGGCTGAAGACTATGCTAAAAGGCTTAAAACCCTAGCAGAGCGAGTCAAAGATAAATTACTCTTGGTCATGAGAGTTTACTTTGAAAAGCCAAGAACCACTGTCGGCTGGAAGGGATTAATTAATGACCCCGATTTAGATGATTCTTTCCATATTGAAAAGGGATTAATCATGGCACGGGAACTCCTAATCAAAATTGCTGAACTCGGATTACCCACTGCTACAGAAGCTCTAGACCCTATAGTACCTCAATATATTAGCGATCTTATTTCCTGGACAGCTATTGGCGCACGGACGACTGAATCCCAAACTCATCGCGAAATGGCAAGTGGGCTTTCCATGCCAGTTGGGTTTAAAAACAGCACAGATGGTAGTATTCAAGTGGCTTTAAATGCTCTCCAGTCAGCTAGAGAACCTCACCATTTCTTAGGCATTAATGAAGAGGGACAGGTCAGCATTTTTAGAACTACAGGCAATGCTTATGGTCATATCATTCTAAGAGGCGGTGACCGTAAGCCCAACTTTGATGCTGATAGTGTGAAACTAGCAGAAGAAAAATTGGAAGCTGCGCAATTACCCTGCAAAATTGTGATTGATTGTAGCCACGGAAACTCTAAAAAGAACCACAAGTTACAAGGTTCTGTCTTTGAGAATGTAATTCATCAAATCCTGGATGGCAATACCTCAATAGTAGGTATGATGCTGGAATCTAATTTGTATGAAGGAAACCAACCCATTCCCAGTAACCGAGAGGAATTAAAATATGGTGTCTCTGTAACAGACAAGTGTATTGACTGGGAGGAGACTGAAAAAATTGTTTTGGCGGCTTATGACATGCTAAGTGCGTCTGATTGCCCGGTTCCTGTAGGAGTTTAACTCGCAGTGGGTGCATTATGCGATCGCTCAAGGGTTATCAGTAACGCTGAATCGCTAATGCACCCTACGAATTGGCTTTCTTGTGCGCAATCACGTAGAGCGTCTCTTCTAACGAGAGGCTACTGATGCAGTATGGATACACTGAAAGGAGTTTCCCACGAGGAGGATTTCTTAATGAGCTTAAAAGATCGCATCTCGGAAGAGATTAAAGCTGCCATGAAGGCCAAAGATAAAGTTCGCCTCGAAACCGTCCGTAGCATCAAAAAGGTGATTTTAGAAAAAGAATCGAGTTTGCGAGCTCAAGGGAAAGATAGTCTTACAGAGAGTCAGGAACTTGAAGTGTTATCCCAGTTAGCGAAACAACGCCGGGATTCCATTGAGCAGTATCGCAAAGCCGGACGCGAGGACTTAGCCGAACAAGAATCTCAGGAACTCGCTATTCTCGAAGAGTATCTACCTAAGCAACTCTCAGATGAAGAGGTGGCAGCTATTATTGATGAAGTGATTACCTCTACCGGGGCGACCTCTGCTAAGGACATGGGTAAAGTCATGGGGTCTGTAATGCAACAGCTCAAAGGTCGAGCCGATGGGCAGAAAATTCAAGCAATGGTTAAGGCAAAGCTAAGTAGCTGAGGTTTTACATCAGTTTAAGGATAGACATCTACTTGGCAGGGACTGTTTACCCTGCCAAGTTTTATCGGCATTACCCTCTCCTCGAAATTAACCCTGTACTTGTCGCTGTGGAGGCATTACCACCTTTGTGGCTAATCCCAGGGTTTTCAGAACTTGAATCGCCCACCAAGTAGGATCTACTTCCCACCATTGGCGTCCAGCCGGAGCAACATTGGGTTGAGCGTGGTGATTATTGTGCCAGCCTTCTCCATAGGTTAAAATCGCCGCCCACCAGAGATTCCGAGAACCATCTTCCACCTGATAGGTTTGATAACCGCGCAGGTGAGTCGCTGAATTAATCAACCAGGTGCTGTGCCAAAGCAATACGGCTCTGACAAACATTCCCCAAATGACAAATGACCATCCTCCGAGAGCATACAGCAACAGACCTAGAGGAATTTGGAGGAGCAAAAAGTAGCGATCAAGCCAGCAATAATAGGGGTCTCGCGCTATATCTGGGGCATATTTTTTATAGCTTTCTCGGTCAAAAAGGTTCGGTGTTTGATAAACCAGCCAAAGCATGTGACTCCACCAAAAACCCCGTCGTGCTGAGTACGGGTCTTTGACTTCGTCCTCTGGGTGAGCATGATGCTGACGGTGACCAGCTACCCAAAAAATAGGTCCCCCTTGCAAGGCTAGAGTACCGATGGTTGTAGTGATATACTCCAACCACTTGGGTACTTGTAGACTACGATGGGTCAGCAGTCGATGATACCCTAAACAGATGCCAATGCTGCCGAATAACCAGTGGAGAAATAGGCACGCTCCCAAAGCTGACCAGGAGAAAAACCAAGGAGCAAGCATGGCTAAAGCGTGAATGGCAACAAAAAACGATGCACTCACCCAGTTGAACTTTAAATCGGTACGGCTTCCTGGGACAGCCGTGAGTGTTTGATTCGTCATAAATCTTCTCTATTGAGGAGAGGGGTAGCTATAGCCGGGACTTTAGGTGCAAGTAATACTTGCACTTCTACAGCTTATCCAATAATAATCCAGATATGCAAGTGCCACTTACATCTTTAGACTTATGTCTCGAACACCTTCTTCAACTCGACAGCGTTTGATTAATGCCGCGTTGGAGTTGTTTACCTCACAGGGAGTGACCGAGACGACCACTCGACAAATTGCTGAATTGGCTCAGGTCAATGAAGTAACTCTGTTTCGACAGTTCGGGAATAAGCAAGGATTGCTCTTGGCGGTGATTGAGGACTCGGCAGTCTTTACCCGCCTGAGTGAATCGTTAAGAGCGCAAGTTCAAAAGAGCAGCCGTTTAGATCAAGCTCTGAAAAATTATGCTGGCGATCGCCTAAAAGTTCTTGAAGAAATTCCAGAACTGCTACGTTCTGTAGTTGGAGAGGCCGGTCGCTACACCCTCGAAAATCGCCGAGCGCTAGGGCGAGGCGTTACTCTGGCTAATCTAGAGGTGGCTCGATATCTAGCCACTGTGATCGATCGCGAAAATTTACATCCCCGGATATCGGTCGAAAAATTAGCCAGTTTGCTCAATGAAATGTTGTTCGGCTACTTGGTTATTGAACTGACGAGTGAGTTTCACGAACTTTGGGATGACCGAGAGGATTTTTTGGAGAGTTTGGTGGAGTTGTTTTTACACGGGGGGGTTTCACCCCACGAAGTGACGGCTGAATCAAAGGAAGATTCTACTCATGAACCGCAGAAGGTAGCTGATTTACCCGCCTCTTTAGTGCATTCTATTCTGCAACAAGCCAAAAAACGGGGATTACGAGAGTATGCATTCGCTTACGTGTTGTTTGGCGCTGGTTTAACCCTTTCAGAAACGGTAGCATTAGAGCGATCGCATCAAATCTGTGACGAACACCAGCACCTCTTACAAGTGACTCAAGGAGCAGTTCGGCAAGTGCCCGTGAATCAGTGGATTATGGGGAAGCGCTACGGCTCCTATACACGTAATCCCTTGACCCAATGGTTAAAAAGCCGGAAAGACACTCAGCAAGCTTTATTTATCAATGATGGAGGAGAGGCCATGTCAGAGGAAGAGTTAGGCAGTGTATGGCAGAAATTCACCTCCGGAATGTTAACGCCTGAAGGTCAACCCCTGTTAATAGAGCAAGCTCGGCAGACTTGGTGTGTGGAAATGCTCATGCGGGGAATTGATTTAGAGGATTTGAGCATTCTTAGCGGTTGGGATTGTACTCAATTACAATCCTATGCCCGTCGAGCAAGAGAAAAAGCGGCTTTAGAACGAGCGATTAAACTCGATTCCCCAAGAAACACAGGCATTGCCGAGTACAAAACCTAAGGAGAGTGTGTCACCCCATTAGTTTTGCAAGTAGACCCTGCTGATCGTGCAAGCAATACTTACGTCAGCGGCTTTGTTGGTAGAGGTAACGCGATTACCCTAAACGAATGAGCCGATTCATCGGCAATCGCGCCTAGAGCAAATTTTCAAAAAGTTACTACTATCTATTAGACAAAATTTTTGACCCACTTGAAATTTCAAGATCAGGCGGAAATTTCTATAAAGTAATTTTTTATATATTTGTGTTTTAATGCCCAGTATCAATTATTTTTATATGGTACAATATCAGGCTAGCTACCAAAGAATCTAGGGGTGCAAGTAATGAAGCTTACTAAGATAGTAATTAAGTTACTTGTAATTTCAGCCTGTGCAGGATGCGCAACCAATGCTGAAGTTAATACAGCTAATCAAGTGCAAGATTTCAAGCTTAGCGGTTCTTTAGCGCTACAACAGTTAACCAATACGAATCAATGTCCGGGCTGTGATTTTCGAGGAGTCAATTTAGCAGCGGTAAATTTGAGGGAAGCAAACTTAGCTGGTGCTAATCTTTCCCAGGCTAATTTAAAGGGAGCCAACCTAAAAAACACCAATTTAAGTCAAGCTAACTTAAGCAAAGCTAATCTTTCCCAGGCTCAATTATCAAATACAAACTTGAGTCAGGCTAATTTAACTGGAGCGAACCTTTCCAGAGTTCGATTTGGAGAAGACTCGAAGACTCTATCTATTGAACAGGGTGAAGCACCGAATTTAAGGGGCGCAAATCTAAGCCATGCTAATTTGAGCGCGTCTAATTTACCCAAAGTTAATTTAACAGATGCAAATTTAACCAATGCTGATTTAACAAATGTTAAATTTCATGGGATGCAAGCTGTTGGAGCTAATCTTAAAAAAGCCAAATTGATCAGAGCTGACTTAAGTTATGCTGACCTGAAGAAGGCTGATTTAACGAGTGCAGAGCTCAAGGAGTCCAACTTAAGAAATGCTAATTTAGAAGGTGCTGATTTACGTCAAGCTAACTGGCAGAGTGCGAATATAGACAATGCTAAGTTAACAGGATCATTACGAGAAAACGATGATTCTAAGTAGGGTAGCTTTATGAGGTTAGCACAAAGCGTGGAGGACTCTGGCAAGGGCATTAATCGTTCTATTATGTGAGAGAATTAGCCTCAAAATATTTATTCATGAAATTTACCAAAAAAAGGAGAGGTGCTAACATCCCTCTCCTTTTTGTATTTACCTCAAATTGTTCTAGCCAAAAGCTTCTTAGAAGCGACCACGGGCGTTGGTATTGGGCTTGTGAATGATGAAGCTCAGCACTTGGCACTGCTTCACATTATCAAAACCCACCACGCGGATGTAAGAGTCACGATAGTCAGAACGGCAAGCATCCACTTCAGCCATCACTTCTTGAGTGTTGCGAGCTTTGAATAGGGGCAGCTTCCACAATGTCCAGTAGTGATGTTCTGGTTCTGAATTGTCGCTGAATTCTACAGCGGGGATATACCCTTGATCCAAAATGTATTGGACTTGCTTGACAATCTGAGAATCGGTCAGCGGGGGCAAGTAGGAAAGGGTTTCAAAACGACGCTCTTTCGGTAAAGTTTGCATGGGTTAGGTGTGTTTTTTGGATTAGGAGTGTGCAACAGGTGACCAGGCAGCTAGGCCAATTTTGGTCACCTCAATTAACTAACTTTCCGAGTCCGTTGGCTGTTCGGAGCTGGACGGGGGTTCAGAAACGGTGAGTTGCGTAATCCGCTCTAGATGCTGACGCCGATGTTCCATATTCGACTGCTGGATAGCAGAACGTACCATTTCTGGTAAGTAGTCTGCGACTTCTTCCGCCAAGTGCTGTCGCACGGTCATGATCCGAAATGCCAGCTCTTGCTTTTCCTGAAGTAATGCCCGGATGAAAGCTTCTCCATCTTGGACACTAATATGGGAACAGAAACCATGCAGCCAAAGCGACTGGGGTGGGTCAGTTTCGCTGAGTTGCTCCAAGACAACCCGCAGTGCTTGATAGGTCATATAGCTGCTCAACGTCTTGGCAGCGTCCTTGGCAACTCGTTTTAAATCCATCTTCTGACCCCAGCCTTTTGAAGTATGAAGTATTAAGCATGAAGTATGACAGTTCATACTTCACACTGTACACTTCACGCTTGATCAGACGGTGTCCATCGCTTCAAACTCGAACTTGATTTCCTTCCACAGTTCGCAAGCCGCTGCCAACTCAGGACTCCACTTGCAAGCTTCACGAATCACATCGCCGCCCTCACGGAACAGGTTGCGACCTTCGTTACGAGCTTGGATACAAGCTTCTAAAGCAACACGGTTAGCGGTAGCGCCAGGAGCATTACCCCAAGGGTGACCCAGAGTACCACCACCAAACTGGAGGCAGGAATCATCACCAAAGATTTCCACCAACGCAGGCATGTGCCATACGTGAATACCACCGGAAGCTACGGGCATCACACCAGGCATGGAAGCCCAGTCTTGAGTGAAGTAAATACCCCGTGCGCGGTCTTGTTCGATGTGGTCTTCCCGCATCAGGTCAACGAAGCCCATCGTGATGCCTTTTTCGCCTTCCAGCTTACCAACTACGGTACCGGAGTGCAGGTGGTCACCACCAGACATCCGCAGACACTTGGCGAGTACGCGGAAGTGGATACCGTGGTTCTTCTGACGGTCGATTACAGCGTGCATCGCACGGTGAATATGTAGCAGGACACCATTACGGCGGCACCACTTAGCCAAGGAGGTGTTAGCTGTGAAACCACCCGTGAGGTAGTCGTGCATGATGATCGGCGTCTTGATTTCTTTAGCGAACTCAGCACGCTCCATCATTTCTTCACAGGTGGGGGCGGTGACGTTGAGGTAGTGACCTTTAATTTCACCGGTTTCAGCCTGTGCTTTTTCGATCGCTTCTTGAACGAACAGGAAGCGATCGCGCCAGCGCATGAAGGGCTGGGAGTTGATGTTTTCGTCGTCTTTGGTGAAGTCTAGACCACCGCGCAGACACTCATAAACCGCACGACCGTAGTTCTTCGCAGACAGACCTAGCTTGGGCTTAATCGTACAACCCAGCAGAGGACGACCGTACTTGTTCAGCTTGTCACGCTCAACGGTAATCCCGTGAGGTGGGCCTTGGAAGGTTTTCATGTACGCGATGGGAATCCGAAGGTCTTCCAAGCGCAGTGCACGCAGAGCTTTGAAACCAAATACGTTACCCACCAAAGAGGTCAGCAAGTTGGTGACAGAGCCTTCTTCAAACAGATCCAAAGGATAGGCGATAAAGCAGATGTACTGGTTGTCTTCCCCAGGTACTGGCTCGATGTCATAACAACGACCTTTGTAGCGATCGAGGTCAGTCAACAAGTCTGTCCACACAGTCGTCCAGGTACCCGTGGAAGATTCAGCGGCAACAGCAGCACCCGCTTCTTCTGGAGGAACCCCAGGCTGTGGAGTTACGCGAAACGCCGCCAGGACATCAGTATCTTTAGGGGTGTAATCCGGAGTGTAATAAGTTAATTTATAATCTTTTACCCCGGCGTCGTACCCAGCTTTTGACTGAGTGCTGGTTTTAGAGTAAGACATGTTTTCCTTCCTTAGGAGCGACTGAATGTTGCAACAGGTATATGCATTGACAATGGTTGTAGATTCTGCCCTGAATTTTTGGAACAAAAATCTTTTAATAAGGCTTGCCTAATAAGCCCTGATTCGGGTGCAACACCACACCCAACTTTCCCTTATTTTGGCTGCTGCCTGGGATTACCTAACCAAATGCTATTTGACCACAAAAGTGACCACTAAAGAGCATCTTTTTGTAAACAAGGCATAACTGGATAGGTAGCGCTTAATTTCTTAATTGTTTTGTAACTATACCAAGAATTCAATAAGTTATAATTCAAATCTTCTGTAGGTTTTCATAAACTTTTTTTATATATGAGAAGAACCGTCACATATTGTAAACTTTTGTAAAAAAAATGAATTCATGTCCCGTTTAGAGATAGAGAAAAAACACCAGGCTTAACCTTCTACTCATCCAGCATCCAGAAGCGATTAAATATAGGGATACTTTTAAATATAGGAATACTTGCACAAGAGCAAGCTTATTCAGGAAGGCAGAGAGAACCGCGATGGCGTTTTTAACAGCCCACATCCGTTTTTTGATGAGTGTGACATTACTAGGGTTGAGCTTAGCCCACCCAAAAGCGATCGCTCCAACGTTGGCACAGACGAATACGGAGTCAGACTTTCCCCCAACTCTTGACCCAGGCAGGCAGACACCTGTCTACACAGGCGACCCACCCCCGCCATTAAATGAGCCATTGCCCCCAGAGCGCTTACGTCAAGACACGGCTCCTCTGCCGACTGATTTCCGCGTCAGTGCCTTGCAACCCGACTTTACTGGCGACCTTTGGGTGGGTTCTTGGACGGGGTTAGCTAGAATTAGTCCCAATAGCGGACGAGTGTTGGCTCGCATTGCCCTTCCCAATTACACCATCGGCGCTTTAGCCCAAGATAAAGTGGGACGTATTTGGGTGGGCACTTACGAAGGATTGTTGCGCGTAGACCCCCGCAGTAATGAAGTAACGGCACAAAATTTTACCTTGCCTTCTAACCGCGTGTTGTCGTTGTTGCTCGATCGCCGAGGCTATCTTTGGGTCGGAAGCGATCGCGGTCTTACCCTAATCAGCCCTGACCAAGGATTATTGATGACGACCGTCCAAAAACTCCCCGGTGTCAGCGCTAACGCTCTTACTTTAGATCAAGATGGTCAGCTGTGGGTCGGAACCCTAGAAGGACTTGTCCGTGTTGATACCGCCAGTGCTTTAGTCATTGGTCGCATCCCCAGCCTCCCCGGAACCACGGTACAAACCCTAACCTTATCGCCCGATGGTAAACTCTGGGCTGGAACTCCCAACAGTTTACTGGTCATAGACCCAGAAACTCGCGAAGTCCTACGCTCCGTCACCCCACTACGAGGACGTAACGTTACCTCAGTGCGCTTTGCTAAAGATGGGAGTGTTTGGGTTGGGACGGATAACGGCTTGTTGAAACTCAAACCGGACAGTGGTGCTGTACTCGGTGAAGTTCCCGATCTTCCTTCTAGTCGTGTTCTTGTCCTATCTCCCGATACAGGTAATAAGTTATGGGTCGGCACGACTGAAGGATTAGCCTGGGTGAGTCAGACAACCGGTCAGGTTAGACCGCATTTGGCCTTCACTCGTGGCAATCCTAGAGAAAGTTTTTAACTTGACCAATTAACTCGCTTCATTAAAACCGACGTTCAAAGACTCGCTACCGCTACGCTATCAGCACTAAACTCAAATGGCAGTTACAACCCAGCAACTCATTCAATGGAAGCAACAGGGTCGTCCGATCGTGGTGCTGACGGCTTGGGATTATGCGATTTCCCAGTTGTTGGATGCAGCGGGCGTCGATATCCTCTTAGTGGGAGACTCGCTGGCAATGGTCACGTTGGGTTACCC
>NZ_DATNPA010000369.1:0-18328 GCF_036703385.1 Allocoleopsis sp.
TAGGCTTTCAAACTATTAGTTTTTCTAGGTTCGGGCGCGTCGCTTGGCTTGTGACCTCGTTTGTCGCGCATTTACCAATGTATCTCTCTCTCCCCTCCTTGTCAACCCCTTTCACTAACAATATTTTTACCCCCCCTCAAACCCAGCTTTAATACGGTCTTTGCGCAAAAATGAATTATACGTTTTACGTCCGTTGCGCGGAGGTGGGTGTGAATTTTCAGTCAGTGATTACTACATTGCATCAGTTTTGGGGCGATCGCGGTTGCCTAATTGCCCAGCCCTACGATACAGAGAAAGGTGCAGGTACCATGAATCCCCATACCTTCTTGAGAGCGATTGGGCCTGAGCCTTGGTCAGTCGCATATATTGAACCTTGCCGACGACCGACCGATGGACGCTATGGTGAGAACCCTAATCGCTACCAGCATTACTATCAGTACCAGGTTCTGATTAAACCGTCGCCAGGTAATATTCAGGAAATATACCTGGACTCTCTCAGGGCGTTAGGCATTCATCCGGAAGACCATGACATTCGTTTTGTAGAGGACAATTGGGAGTCGCCAACATTAGGAGCTTGGGGAGTAGGTTGGGAAGTTTGGTTAGACGGAATGGAAATTACCCAATTTACTTACTTCCAGCAGTGCGGTGGAATTGATTGTCGTCCGGTCTCGATTGAGATTACCTATGGACTAGAGCGGCTAGTCATGTATCTTCAAGATGTTGATGCGTTTCCTAAGATCCGCTGGAATGAACAGATTAGTTACGGAGATGTTCACCTTCAGGGAGAGATTGAGCAATGTATATATAACTTTGAAGCATCTAACCCGGATTTACTGTTCACTCTATTTGGTCTTTTCGAGCAGGAGGCAAAGCAACTCAGCCAGCGAAAGCTAGTTCTACCAACACTTGACTATGTTCTAAAGTGTTCTCACACATTCAACTTACTGGATGCTAGAGGAGTTATTTCGGTCACAGAGCGGGTTGGCTACATTCGTAGAATCCGAGACTTAGCTAGACAAGTTGCTCAAGCCTATTTGCAGCAACGGGAGACTTTAGGGTTCCCACTTGACAGATTGCAGCCTTCTATATAAGGCCTGCGTTTAATTAAAACTGGTAATTTTGACTCTTTCATCCCTAGAAGAGGTCGGAGGTTGGAAAGTCAGCTCTGGCAGCTGCAACTTTTGCCAATCATTAAAAAACACGCTGAACTAGCACTAACAAAGAAACAATTTCATCTCACTCCTTAAAAGGAGTAAGCTGTGTTAAAGATTTGTGTAAACCTTGCATGAGAAAGAAAGCTTGTAAATCTCATGGCACAATTAAGCCAGCTGTTAGAACTGCTCGCTAGTCAATTCCGGAATATGGGCATTCCTGAACCAATTGTCCATTGGGGGCATCCAGCGATGATGGCTATTGTAATCTTTGTGATGGGTAGCTTTGTGGGGTTGGTAGGATGGCGAAGACGGGTGATAACTGATACAGCAGTAGCAATGAAAAGTTGCACTGAACACCACAAGCTTGCGCCTTGGAAGTTTCTTTTTATCGCTGTTGGTTACACCGGAGGGGTTCTGTCGCTGGTCATGCAAAATCATCCCATTCTGGAGAGCCCACACTTTTGGACAGGCTCAATTGTGCTGATATTGTTAGCTATAAACGGTGTTATCTCGGCTGTTGGCTTTGGAAGTAACAAACCAGTGATGCGTACTATTCACGCCTACTTGGGAAGCATGGCACTTTGCCTACTGTTTCCTAATACTGTGCTGGAGTTGAAGTTGGGTTTAGCAATCTGATGAGTCCTGCCGGTGGCGCTTTACTGAGTTTGGCTTATATTTTTGGCCTGCTGTTGACAGCTATTTTAGGGTCACCAACTCGACCTGTTCCTTGGACAGACTATGGCCTACTATGCTTGGGAGTGGTTGTTTTAAGCATAGTAGCAGCGATCGCAATACCTCGATTTTGGCGAACCGGACCCAAGCCGAAACTTTGGCTAGCGGCTGGAATTATTGCAGCTTTAGCACTTGTATACTTTCAAGCACGAGTGCCTAAACCTGTAGCGAATGACGTTAGTCAGTTCGTTCGCTCACGTCATGGCATTGTGCAGGAGCAAGTGGTTACGGTTCAAGGCAGGGTCAAAAGTACACCTCACCTGACACGCTCCTCTAAAGCTCAATTTTGGCTGGAAGCAACGCAATTAACCGAGGTCGAAAGCCGTGATAAGGTCGGTGCGACCAGTAAGGGAGTAACGGGAAAGTTGTATGTCACTGTACCTATGCTCCAAGCGACTGGTTTATATCCAGGTCAAACTATTTCCGTGACTGGTGTTCTGTATAAACCTAAGCCCGTATCAAATCCAGGTGCTTTTGATTTTGAGACTTATCTAGCCAAAGAGGGGTCTTTTGCCGGTTTCAGTGGGCGACAAGTTAGCTTTTTTGATGAGGGACAAGGACAACCTTGGGGATGGTGGAAGCTGAGGCAGCGCATCATCCGCGCCCAAGTCCGTCAGTTGATTAGTCCAGCAGGACAGCTTGTGAGTTCAATGGTTTTGGGGAATCAAGTGGTAGATATCCCCTACGATATCCGGGATCAATTTATTAAGGCTGGACTAGCACACGCTTTAGCTGCTTCTGGGACTCAAACTTCTTTGATTTTGGGTTTGGTATTAGTGCTGACTAAGCGTTTGTCAGTAAAAGCACAGTTGGGTTTTGGCACTGGAGCCTTACTTATTTTTGTTGGCCTAACAGGACTACAGCCTTCGGTACTGCGAGCAGCCATTATGGGCTTTGGGGCGTTAATTGCTTTGGTAACGCAACGGAAGGTTAAACCATTGGGTTCACTTTTAGTTGCTGCAACCATACTGCTATTATTTAATCCCCTTTGGATTTGGGATTTAGGATTTCAGTTGAGCTTTTTAGCGACGCTGGGATTGCTCATTACAGCACCGCCCCTGACCAAAACGCTGGACTGGCTGCCTCTGGCGATCGCATCCTTGATCGCAATTACCATTGCCGCCTCGTTATGGACGTTGCCCCTACAACTTTATGTGTTTAACATGTTTGCGCCTTATAGCATAACCGCAAATATTCTCTGTGCTCCGTTCATTGCTGTTATCAGTATCGGTAGTATCGTTAGCGCCCTAGCAGCCTTAATAGCGCCAATTGCAGGAAGCGCCTTAGCTGGATTGCTATACTATCCGACTCAGTTACTGATCATGCTGGTACACTTTTTCAACGAGCTGCCGGGAAGTATAGTGGCTGTTGGGAAGATTTCCCTGATACAACTGCTGCTACTATACAGCCTGATTGGCATCAGCAGTATTAACAAGAAGTGGCAAAAACGATGGTGGCTGGTTGGTTTAGTCGCTGTGAGCTTGATAGCGCTTCCAGTATGGCAGACGAAGATATCGCAGTTTCAAGCCACGGTATTCGCGACAGAGCAAGAACAAGTTTTAGTGATTCAAGATCAGGGTAAAGTGGCATTAGTTAATAGTGGGGAAGTAGATACCGTTAGCTTTACAGTTTTACCTTTCCTGCAAAAGCAAGGTGTCAATCACATTGATTGGGCTATCGCCCTTGATAGCGAGCCCCGTCTCAGGAGTGGATGGTTACAGATCTTGACCAGTTTGCCAGTTAGGAGCTTTTACGATATTGCTGCTGCTCAATCCGCGCCAGCTGAAACTAAAACCATTGCTAGTGCTATTCAAGCTCAAAAAGGCAACTATCAGCGGGTATCAACAGGGCAAAGGATGTTCGTGGGTTCTACACCCATCGAATTAATTAATGTCGATCCACCCGTATTACAGTTTCAACTCCGCTACCAGAGTTGGTTGCTCTTGGGTGAAATGAAGTCAGAGGCTCAACAGCAGTTAATTAAAAGCCGTAATATCCCACCTGTTCAGGTGCTGTGGTGGTCTGGAGAAAGTTTAGCACCAGACTTATTAAAAGCACTCCAACCGAAAGTTGCGATCGCCTCTTCCAAAACAGTGGACTTAGATACAGCAAAGCTTCTGCAAAGAGCTAAAATACCACTCTATTGGACGGGTCGCGATGGTGCGATTGAGTGGACACCCCAGCAGGGTTTTGAAACAACCATTGAGGCAACCAATAAAGATGCACCACTCCTTTGACAGTAGCTGTTCTATGTATCCCAATGTCACAACCTGAGCCACCTAAGTTGGAAGCGGGTTGAGCCATAGCGATCACCCTGCTATATTAGACAGGGTGATTATTAGCCAAGGTAGTGGGATAGCTAGAAGCTTACCAAAGGATTAAGATAAGCAAAGAAGCAACGGCCTAACCTGGAGAGGTGGCAGAGCGGTTGAATGCGGCAGACTCGAAATCTGTTGAAGGGTCAAACCTTCCGGGGGTTCGAATCCCCCCCTCTCCGTTAAAACTTAGAGTATGGTCTCTTGCCGCCCCTTAGGGGAAGAGAATCGGGTCAAGATTAGAGTTGAAGGCGATGATCGTTGTTGATACTAAACCAGATAGCGATCGCATCTTGGTATTCGTAAAAATTCGGATGCATCTATCACTAACCCCCAAGAGCGCAAACCTGACGCGTATTATTGCACGGAAGAGGCTACAGAGAAGTCGCCCTGGTGTACCAACAAGCTCTACCCAGAAGAATTTTTGATAGTGGAAAGCTATGCCTTTCCCAAGACGGAGCTTGGCTTTGCGTGAAACGACAAGCACGTATAATTCTCCCAATGAAACTCACTTGTTATGTTTTGTTCTAGACTAGATTAATTTCTTTAAGGCTGTTAACCATCAAAAAAAACTGGAAGATTGTATAATGCAATATAATAAACCGTTAAACTACATAAATTATGAAAAATCGTGGTCGAGTAACGGCATATTTACCTGAAGAAATCCAGAAAGCTTTGGAAGAATGGGCAGAAGAAGAGAGCCGATCATTGAGTAGCCTCGCCACCTATCTACTGACTCAGGCCGTAAAAGAGCGCCAACAACAAAAAGAAAAACAAGAATAATCCAGGTTTGTCACAGCTAGAGCGTCAGTTAAGTATTTCTTTGACGAAAGACTCAAGATCTACGTTTTTAGGGATTAATCATACAGAAGGAGCAAGTGCGATCGCACTCTCAGTTCCTCGAATTTCAGCCAATGCTCCATGAGCTGCCAGATGAATAGTTTGGTTTTGGGCATCAGGTACTCAATGCTTGAGTGTTTAGATCTTTGCCGATGATGGCTGCGGTATTGCTCAGGAGGTAATGGCTTAAGCTTACCCTTTGAGACAATGACAATAGCACTGGCAGTAAAAACTCCCTGTTTCAAGAGAAAGGATAGGACTGGCCTCTTTTATGGTGAGTTGAAGGAACCTCTTCTTGCATTTAAGAGCAATGTTGAAAGAATGCCAGCTATATTCCAAGCATCATCTTTTCCCCGATGATGGGTACCTTCTAGGGGAAGATTTAACAATTCTAAAGCTTCTGCCATACCGACTTCACGAGGCAAAGCATAAAAAACCGCTAAAAGGCTTTTAACATTAATATGCCGATTGCCAAACGGATAAGTCATAGAGCGAGATTGACATTGCTTGTGAAATTGGCTGCGGTCATAGTCCCCATAACTTGCCCAAATGCGCTCTTTCGATAAATAGTTCTTCCTAAGAGTTGAACAAGCCTCAGAAAAGGTAATACCGCGATCGACTTGTTCTTGAGTTAACGTCGTCAGCTGAGTACAGAACTCACTAACACTGGAACGTTCAGGCTTTACTAAAAGACTTTCTTTGTTTAAACGTTCTCCTGAAGCAATATCGAGAGGACAGATACCAATTTCGATAATTTCACTTTCCTGTTCAGGAGGTGTTGTTTTCTCCCAGCAGGTGGATTCAATATCCACCACCAAAATTTGGTCTAGTTTTATAGCCATTTTCTCCTCCTGTAGAGTTTTCGAGATAGTTCGATAGTTCGATAAACTTCATAAATCTCTAGGTTATTTTGTAAACTGGCAAAAAGTTAATGTCTAAATAAATTTTGTGGCAGCACAGATTTATAGTGATTAAATAGCTCTACAATCTTTTGTTTTACTTTCAATTACATACATTTCATCTATATTTTATCCTCAATTAAAATTAACAAATTCTTCATTAAATTTACCGAAAATCCCGAGGATTATAAAGAATCAGTAAAACCCGTGATTATTATATCTGCAACCTGTAAGGCTTATGTATTATAGAGAGTAATCCATAATTTAAGATTTACACACTACAAATTTGCCCTCAAAAATATCCCCTTATCTATATTTTTGAGGCTCAGAATGAAGATGTGTAGCTAAGCATGAGCCTCAACAGGGTGTAGAGGGACATCAACTTTGATTGCTGGTGGCTTACTTGAAACCGGAATCAGTCAAAGCCATGTTTCTATTAAAACATACTGGATTGAAATGAGATATTTCACTTCATGCTCGTTCTGAATACCTTCGCTGAATCTTTACAAAAGTTTCATATGGCTATTTCTAAATTGTCTAAAATTCTGAATCCAGACACTCTAGAGACTGAACAGCGAGCAGCGAGAATACTTAAATCCAAATCTGGCGGTATTAAGTCTTCATCTGCAAACTATTTTAATGTTCAAGAGCCAAGTAATAATAGTTTTATAATCAGGAGCGTTGATATACCTGAAATCCTTGATTCTTTAAAGAAAGATGGATTTTCTCTAGGAATTAATCTTCCTCCAGAACTCATTAGTGAAATTTGGACTTTTGCAAATCGCACTCTGTGCTATGGAAATAATGACCCTAGCTTAGGTTTCTACTATTCGGAAAAAGAACAAGCTCAAACTAAGTATGGGAGCATTTTCAAGATAGGAGATTATTACAAAAAAACCTCTCTTTGCCCAGTTATCAAACAGCTGGGAAGCGACCCAATTCTATTAAAAATTGCTACCCAATATCTAGAGTCTGAAGCAGTACATCAAGGAAATCAGCTTCGGTGGAATTTTCCAGTAGAGTTACCCATCTATGAACGAGGCCAATCCACTCAGATGTTTCATCGGGAGGGGAATAAGCGCCGCGTTCTGAAGTTTTTATTCTATATAACCGATGTGGACTTGTGCAGTAATCCTCATGTCTGTGTCCGGGAGAGCCATGTTAGGAAGGAGCCTATGCCTTTATATCGACGTAGAGAATACTCTTACCAAGAGATAACCGAATATTACGGTTATAACAATATCGTACCCATCTGTGGAAGAGCCGGTTTGGGATTTGTGGAAGATATGCGTTGCTTCCACAAGAAAGCATCTCCAGGTAGTAAAGATCGATTGACTCTACAAATAAAGTTTGGAGTTAAGGACTAAAAGAAGCATAAACCTGGAACTGTGGTCATGCTTGATCCTTTAAAACTTTATAATCTGAAGTTGGTTGACTCACGAAATTGGTTAACAACTCGATCTAAACCAACAGAGCGCGAAGCCTTAAACAAAAGGCGATCGCCGGGTTGTACCAATTCCTGCAAACGCTTAAGTACAGCATCCTGGCTGGAAAAGCAGTCTACTGACATAGGCGCAACACCTGTAGCGTTAGCAGAGCTAGCACCTTGGGCGATTGCTTCTGCCTCTGGGTCTTCTGTCAAAACCAACAAGGCATCCAGATTCAGGTTCTGCGCCGTCTTTCCAACTTGTTGATGAAATTCAGGCGATCGCTCTCCTAATTCCTTCATGGTTCCTAGCACCGCAATATGTCGCTTGCCGGGAGTCTGATCCAGCAGATGCAGTGCCGCAATCATGGATTCCAGTCCAGCATTGTAGGTTTCATCAAGAATCACAACATCGTTAGGCAAATCGTAGCGCCGCGATCGCCCAGCAGGCAGCTCAACCGCTAAACCCTTGTTAAGCGTTGCCCAGTCAATCTCCAGGATTTTCGCTACGGCAAGCGCTGCCAAATAATTCAGGGCATTGTGACGACCTGGCAAGGGAAGAGGAAACTGCCTTCCCTCAACCTCCAGCGTTTCAGAGTCAATCAACTGCCCCTGTAAATCACCCCCCTCTAGCCCATAGGTCAAGGTCTGTCCCTGCCAAACCGTCGCAGCTGTGTCAATTAAGCGTTGATTATCATGATTGAGCACTGCCACTCCAGTGGCAGGCATTTCAGCTAAAAGTTCACACTTGGCTTTTGCGATCGCCTCTTCTGACCCCAAAAGACCTATATGCGCTGTACCCACATTGGTAATCACACTCACCGTTGGACGTGCAATCTGGGTCAATAGTGCAATCTGCCCAGAACCACGCATCGCCATTTCAATCACAGCATAGTCATGCTCTGAGTCCAATTGCAGCAAAGTTTTCGGGACTCCGATTTCATTGTTGTAATTGGCTTGAGTTTTGAGGACGTTGCCTTGGGTTGACAAAACTGCCGCTATCAGTTCCTTCGTCGTAGTTTTGCCTACCGAGCCCGTGACGGCAATCACCGGAATATTGAACTGGTCGCGCCACCATCGAGCAATCTGTTGGTAGGCTTGGAGCGTATCTTCTACCTGGAGTTGTGGCACTCCATTGAGCTGAGAACCTGTACGGCGATCAGTAATTGCCGCGATCGCTCCCCTCTCGATAGCCACAGCGGCAAAGTCATGCCCATCGAATCTTTCTCCTCGCAGTGCGAAAAACAAATGACCTGGTTTAAGACTACGGGTATCGGTTGTAATATCAGTAAATTTTGCCGAAGCCGCTTCATCCGATAGGTTTACTGGTAGAGCGTCAATAATGTCAACTAGTTGAGTCACAGAAAGGTGACAAGGCATGAGTCTATCTTTCCAAATATGACAAATTTATGCTTTGCTGGAATAAAGTTTTGTAATTTACACCATAGGGGGGTTGCGAGGATTGCTTCAGTAAAATGTTGAACGCTGGCTATGGCTTCACTCAAACTTTACAATTCTCCTGTTTATTTCCGGATCTCGATGAAGAGTTGAGCAAGATATGCTGTTAGTCAAATAACCTATTCTAAAATAGGTAAGCTTTAAGTATACCCGCTTAGGCTGGGTAATGTTGTAATGCATGGCATTATTAGTGCCTCCCCAGAGACCTAGTCAATTTCAAAGTGACATTTTCTCGCAAAAACCGCTATATAACTGGCCCGAGCGTCTGAACGTAGGAGGGCTCACAGAAGTGACTACTACTTGGACAGAGTCTGATATCCGACAACCTAGCTTAGAAGAACAGCAACTGTACGATCATTTACTCTATTGCGTACAGGTAGAGTCGTGTAGCCAACTGATTGAGCGCTTCCGAGGTCTCTTTTTAGATGGGGTGAGATACGAGGAGCCACAAGTCTGGTTGGCGCTAGAGAAAGTGGCAATGAATAAGCGAGCTGAGCAAGAGTTTAAGTTTGTACTTAACCGTTGCTGCCATATTTTGATAAATCGCTGGCAGATGCAGCCTCAACTACAAGGAGCAATCCCTGAGTTAGTGGCGCTATTCGAGAATCCCCCCGATCCGGCAAGAGTTCAATCGCGTGGAGCAAGACGTCTACGACAGCTGGTACAGCTTTTCACTGAAACAGAGCAATACATTACTTTACAACGTTTGTCAAGGGTAATTGGTGAATCAGCAGAAGCTTATAGCAATGGTTCTATAGCTGTAGGCACACTTATTCAACGGTATCCATACCTGTACGAACATTGCCTGCTGAGTGAAGACAGCAGTTACGAGCATCAGCAGACTGTCCGGCAAATTCAATCCCGGATTCAGCGGCGTTTTGAACTGGATTTGTCGCAGTATGTCACTTATCAGGTGCGACGAGCTCAATCGATACGTACCCAGGCTAAAGAAGCCCAAGATAAAATTATCCAACCCGTTAAGAATCCCACACTGTTAAGTGAACGGGAGTTAGCAGCGGCTCTGAAGCAATTTGTCGGCAAAGTCCAAGGTTCTGATACTTATCGGGATGTTGCCCAAAGTTTCCTCACCCATAGTAGTCAAACGACTTCTTATGGAGCTTTTAAAGACGATTTATATGAGTACTTGACCACTTCGATCGATCCAAGTTACGGAAAACGTCAGTTCAATGATCGCCTTTACAATCATCTCAAAAGTACCTTACCGCATTGCGATTCCCAGACGCCGACTGAGTTTCTACTAGTGCGAACGTGTAGTCAGTTATTGAACTTCTTAGTGGTGGAAAGTCCTCAGCGACCTAACCACTTTATTTTTGTCGATCTGATTACCAACCTAGGCGCAACCCTGACCACTGGCTTACTGCTCAAGATTGTGCTACTGTGCCGCAAAGTCAAGCCCTACTTGGAAAAACGGTTTTCCATACTGTTCAATCACTATGAATCTTCCACAAGAGATGGTGTACCGTGGTTAGTCAAATCTCTGGAAAACCTGAATGTGGCTTTTAGTGTCCACTTTGGAGCAGCTGACCTTTCCTGCCTGAATCAAATTATGTGATAGGAAGGGTTGCAGGTTGGTAGGTTGCAGGTTGGTAGGTTGAAAGTTGTTTTGTGAACATTCAACATTCAACCCAATTCTACTGTGCGATTATTGTAGAGACTCATCGCCTTTTCGACTCCTTGCTTTAGAGCAAGTTCTACAGAATCAACAACAAGTCGGAGAACTTCAGACATAATCTGGGTTTCTTCCGGTGAAAATTTTCCAAGGACATGAGAAACACTGTCCTTGTCCGCACTAGACTTGCCGATGCCAATCCGCAGGCGAGGAAAATTTTGTGTACCTAAATGAGCGATCGCCGACTTCATTCCATTGTGTCCACCCGCTGAGCCTGACAGACGCAGCCGCAGACGCCCCACAGGTAAATCCATTTCATCGTAAATAATGAGTACCGATTCAGGTGGTAGCTTGTACCAATCCGCTACAGCACGAATCGCTTGACCTGAGCGATTCATATAGGTGAGCGGCTTAAGCAAACGCACTTTATCTCCGTTAGCGGCGCGTCCTTCTCCAAATAATGCCTGAAATCGGCGATTTTCGCTCCAAGAAATCTGCCAAGTTTGTGCTAAGGCATCAGCAGCCTCAAAACCAATGTTGTGACGCGTTTTATCATACTTGGGTTCAGGATTGCCCAGACCCACAATCAACTGAGGAATTACTAGGGTAGATGTTGAGAGGCTATCTGTCATTAAAGCTTTGAAAATTTTAACCAGTTTGGAATCGGTTGCTTTGGCGATCGCTTAAATTCAGTATCCGCCACCTTGAGAAGTGCGACCCAAAAACACCTGCGATTTTAGCAATGAAGGGAAACACCCATCGCTCTGCTACTTCTGCATCCTGATGACGGGGATAAATTGAGCGACGGGTCTTGATCAGGAGGTAAGGGAAGGCTAACCCTAGAACTCGATTCGTAATCCCTGACTCAAGCCGGATACTGAAACAGGGATTCTAGATAGACACGAGCACAGGCGCGATAGGTTTGGGAGCCTTCTGGTGTCCGCCCATTACCATTTTGGAGCAAAAAGAGCGACAGGGCTGCGGCAAAGACCCGGTCTTGATCCCAGGTTGGATGGTTTTCCAAGTAGCGCTTGAGGGATTCGTGCAGATCTTCGGGGATTTCTGTCAGGATGCTAACGGTTGCGTTCATGTGTACCTCTCGTTTCATGGCGTGTTGGGACAAAATAACCTGGCTTTCAGCGCCTTTGAGCGTCGGCTTTACAGCTGAAAGCTCGCAAAAGATGAGCTTGAGAAAGCACCCTCTCTAACTCCGTTGGGCTCTTTTCCAAGAGAAACTTTTAAGGGTTGGTCGCACCATTGTCGGCTGAGATGGGGTGGGGTTGTCAATGCTGCGAAATATTACAACCCTTCTCAAACGCCAAAAATAGTTACGAAAGAATCGGGCTTTGAGACTGATCCCCGTTAAATTTCTTTACATAAATGTAGTCTTGAGCCACCCTCAGAGACGTGAGTGGGAAAATCCCCAGGAGGACAGGAAGACCTGATCCTAGGGTGTCTACCTGTGGAAAATCAGGAGCTGCCTGTGGAAAATATGGAAGACCTGTGTGGAAATGCTGGGGAATCTTTGGGGAAAACGGAAGCGAAAAATAAGAATTGCAAACAGAGGAAGTGGTAATGAACCAGGGGGAATGGAGATAAGGAAACAAAACAAACAAGGGAGAGTTGGTATAGTGTTATCCTCTCCCTTGTTTTCCCCATTGCTAATCTTGATCTCAAGCGACGGAGTGAGCCTCAACGGGTAGAGTATGACCTAAAACAGTAAAAACCTGTCGTTGCTCAAATAATTCGACTAAGTCGGCGTTGATTTTGTTTTTAGCCGCTTCTTGCCGCAGGATTTTGAGGGCGGTGTCAAGCGGGAGGCGACGCTTATAGGGGCGATCGCTAGCGGTGAGGGCGTCGTAGATGTCCGCAACCGCCAGCATCTGCGATTGGATAGGAATTTCCTCTTGCTTCAAGCCCTGAGGGTAGCCACTGCCATCCAGCTTTTCGTGATGTCCGTAGGCAATCGTGGGAACATCTTTGAGATGCTTTGTCCAGGGAATGCGTCTGAGAAAGTGGTAAGTGTGGGTCACGTGTGCTTCAATACCCAAACGCTCTTGGTTAGTCAGGTTACCTCTGGAAATTAGTAACTGAGCCATCTCTACCTCTGTAATCAGGGGTTTCGTCTCGCCGTCAATATCTCGATAGGTATATTTAGCGAGAGCTGCCAGTTGAGCCGAAGTTTCTTCAGAAAACGCCTGAAAATCTCTTCGGATTACAACATCAGGTTCATTGAGTTCTCGGATAAACTCTAAGTAGTATTCGAGCGCCTCAATGGTTTGAGTCAGCTGATTATCGAATTGTTCGAGTCTTTGGCAGTGAGAACAAGCCGTTTCAGAGGTGTTGTCCCGATGATCATGGCTTGGATGCTCAATTAAATATTTGAATTTGTTTTGAGCGCATTCCATTTCTAGGGTGCGACGTGCCACAGCAAAGCGGTGGCGAATGATTTCGAGCTGGTCGGGATAAAGTTTTTTCTGTTTGCCTAAAATGGCTTCTGGAATTCCAACTTTGCCAAAGTCGTGCAACAGGGCAGCATAGCGAATTTCTTGAATCTGGCGATCGCTAAACTGAATTAACCGCAACGGCCCACTGCTAATGGAACGAGCCTCTTCCGAGAGACGCACGGTAAGTTCAGCCACCCGTTCCGAGTGGCCAGAGGTCGTCGGGTCGCGTGCTTCAATAATCTGCACAGAGGCTCTGACGAACCCTTCAAAGAGATTCTCGATACTCTTTTGCAGCTGATTGCGTTCAATGGAAATTGCCGCCTGAGAAGCGAGCGATCGCACAATTCGTTCTTCCCATTCTGAATAAGGCTGGGTCACCACTATCCCATTCTCAGTCGTGAGTATGATATCGGACGTGACCTTACGATTGATCAGTTGCAGCACCCCAATAATTTCCCCATCCTGGTCTTGCATCGGCAGTACCAGCACCGAGCAAGTACGATAGGGCATACTCGTATCAAAACTACGGTCTAGCTGGTAAGGGACATCCGGGGGCAAATTGTAGGCATCCGGTAAATTTAAGCTTTCACCCGTCAGCGCCACATACCCCGCCAGACTTTTGCGAGTCAGGGGCATCGCGAACTCCTGAAAGGGATTGTTCGGTATAGAATCATTCTGTGCGACCTTAAATATCAACTTAGGAGTTGCGTCCTTACGGTCGATCAGATAAACGCTACCGGCATCGCTACAGGTAATTTCCCGGCTCTTGGATAAAATTAGCTGCAATAATTCATCTAAATTGTTGGTACTTGAAAGGGCTGTACCAATTGCCAACAGCTGCTCTATGAGTTCAACTCTTTCAGGAGAAGCCTCTTGTAGAAGCTCTTGGCTTTCAAGGGTCAGTATTCGGGAGTAGGATGCTGTCATGAATGTTTGACGGATAAATCACTAATGATGGGTAATCATGGCTTGTTCGAGTCGCCGTAGGTAGAAGTATTAAGCGACTCTGCTGTGAGCGACGGGTTTATCCATAATTGAATTCAAACCTGGTTAGGTCGCTCATGAAACTCCGAACCTATGCACCCAACTCAGGAAAATCATCAGCCACATTCTTATTTTCACCCTGATAGAGCGTTTAACTCTCAGGTTTGAAAAACTTGATTAACACTTTACACTTTTGACGATATTTTAGCGTGCTATTCAGCGGCTTTCTGGCAATTGTTTTTAATTTTTCAGTGGAAAGTCGCTCATTGTGCCGCATGAAACCATTGTTCTCACTCCTGAGATGAAATTCCGGCAATCCAGGCAAAATTATTCCGCACCCTCAGTCGTTCGGTGTGGTACACCTAGCCGATGCCCTGTATCCAACCGTAATCACGCAATTCTTCCGCAAAATGCCACATGGCTGACCAAATCTACACCAGTTTTTGACGGTGGTAACGTCAGCTTAGCGATTTAATCAGTATTACTGGCGTATTACCTTAGCTCTGGCTTGCAACTTTTCAGCGCGGTTCGTTCAGTCGGTAATTCAAGGTCTTGAAACCTTTTTAGGAATCAGGAGAATTGCTGGTGTATACACTAGGGAGAAGCGTCTTCCTGTTCTTCAGATAAAGCCTTCAATTCGTCTAAACTACAGTGCAATCGTGGATGTTCAGGGTCAGCCAGATTCATTTTCTCCCAAGGCACTCTGTACCCTCCATAAAGTTTACGCGCTCCGAATAAGTGCAGCATTTTTACCCCAATCGTCCAGGCTGATAGCCGTTCAAGCAAAGCAGCAGAACCCACTAAATATTCCTGTATAACCCATTCATCACCTTGCTGCTCGGCTCGCACTTCCTCAATTCGTCCGATACATTTGCCCGTGGCATCTAGCACGGGTTTACCCAGCAGCAGTTCCAGATGAAGTTCGCGAGTTGCCATTATCCTGCTCCTGGAATTCGTTTAATAATGTTCTCGCGTAACCATTTTTCGTAACCTAATGCTGGTGTTTCTTCCGCTTCCAGATCAACTTCTACATCAATACCAACATCACGCACTTGGGAAAACGGAATCCGAAACGGCTGATCTTGCTTCGCCCCCCATTTACTTTGCAGTGCAACTACCCATCCTTGTAATCGAGGGTGTAAGCGTCCGGCAAGGGTTGGGATACCCACTTCAAGATACGCTAATCGAGGCGGCTCTCCCTCCTTGCACTCGATGACAATCCCATCGACTTTGCCCATCTTGTGCTGATTGCGATCAACAATTTGGTTGTCGAGGACATCACGAATAACATCCATTTCAGCCTCCAATGATTTCCAAGGGAATTGCCACGATCGCTAATACGAATGCTAGTGCGATCGTGAAGATGACTACGCTGTTACTAATCCAACCATTGCGATGTTTACCCACATAGTTTTTATCATTCATCAATACTAAAAAAGGCACAATCACAGGCGGTAAAATTAATGTGGTGATTGCCATAGAGAATAGAGTTAATTGTAAAGGGTCAATTCCAAACACCATCAGCAGGGAGGCAAGGAAAACAAACACGGTGTAGACAAGACTAAACCTTGCGGCATCCTTCGGCTTCAGATTTTCGCCCCAATTCCAACCAAACGCTTGAGCCACAATATAAGCGGTGTCTAAAGTAACCTCCAGTGCTGCACCAAAGCAGGCAATACCCAGTGAAGCCGCAAACAGCATAAATCCCCAGTAACCAAAAGGTTGTGTCAACATTAGTGCCGCTTGTTCATAACTATCCACTTGGATGCCTTTGGGGTTGAGTACAAGCGCCGCCACAATTAGTACGCCCAAGGAAACAATGCTACCGAATCCCATGCCTAAACTCGCAACGCCGCGATTAACACCAATATGCCCTTCATCCCACTTGTCTTCTACAGCACCGGATGAGTAGAAGTAAAATAAATAAGGGCTAATTAAGGCTCCCAGAATACTAACTGCAATAAACAAGTAATGAGAAGTGTCATTTTTGGGTAAACTTGGCAACAACTCCCTACCAATTTCTGTTAAAGATGGATGCAGCTTAAAGGTGGCAAAAACAAAGACTAGCGTGACAAGTCCCAGGAATGAAATTCCATTTTCGATAATGCTGAAATTGCCCTTCCAAATCAGTAACCAGATAGCGAAGGCGACAGGTAAAGCCCACCATTGAAAGCTGATACCTGTAACCAACTGTAGAGCAATACAAACACCCCCAATTTCTGCCCCTAAAACTAGAAAATCAACAACAATTTCTGCCAATAAGGGGATAATATAAAAGTTGAATCCAAATCGTTCGCGTACCGCAGCCGCTAGCGTATGTTTGCTCACAGCAGCCAACCGCCCGGACATTTCTACTAAAAAGATGACGCAGATTGTCCCTAAGACGATCGCCCAGATTAGGTGAAAGCTGAAAGCCGAACCGGCTTCTGCGGCTGTTGCGATCGCGCCCACATCCAGAAAGCCGCCAATACTGGTAATAATACCCAACGCGATTTCTAGAATTTTGCTCATAAGTTTACACCAGCGGTTTTTGCAAGGTTACTGATGCTCTGTTCTTGCGCCGATAATTGCTGAATCTGCCGCTCCATCGCCCTAGTATCTTTCTGTTCCACTGCCTTTGACATTTGCTCCAGTGTTCCTTGAAGACGCTGCAACTGAATTACAATTGTCGTTCGATTCTGAGCAGGAGCTTTTTGGGACAAAGTATCTACTTCGTTTTGCAGTTCTTTTTGCGTTTTAGAGAGTGTTCGTTTGGCGTAAGCCGTCGGGACATCTCCTCGCATCCAAGTGTCGCCAACTAGGTGAGCGGTTGCTGTCCAAGACTTCACAGTTTTGATCTCTTTTGCCAGTTCATCCGAGGAGGATTTGCTGCTGCACGCGCTCAAGATTGTTAACAATAGCAACAAACTTACTGAACGTATCCCCTCCATAAGTTCCTCAATTCCTCACTTGATTCAGCCGCTATAGCATCATTATTCCTCTGAACCTGTTCAGCTTGCACCTTCCCTAAGAAGGAGGGAGGGATAGGAGGTTATAGAGATGGATTTGGTATGAGCTTCCACAGCCTGAAGTGTTAGGTTATGGATTTTTGGGCTTGGGATGGCTCTTCCCTTCTTTGTGGAGACCAGCTTATTGATATTAGTTTTTCTGTTAATCATTATCTTCTTGCTGTAACATTTCACACCAGAAAGTAAGACTAAACAAAAGCTATTGGTAAGGTAGAGATTTAAGCCGCGCGCTGTTAATTGGTTCGGGCAAAGTAACGGGAACTATTCCCGTTATCGCTCAATCTTAAATCCTCGTAGCCCTTTAGGTTGTTCGTATTCAACCGCCATCTCTTTCACCAAAGCACCCCTTGACCCTTTTTGGCACCAACCAATCATTTCCTCAACTACTTTCTTACTCCCTTCAAAAACAGCTTCCACACGACCATCTGGGACATTTCGCACCCAACCATTTACACCCAATCGAGAAGCCTCATCCATAGTCGAGTAGCGGTAGCCAACACCCTGAACTCTTCCGGAGACGAAAACATGGGCGCGGATAGGTTCTGATGGCTCAATTGGGTTTTGCATAATAAAACAGTCTGGGGTTGACGACACTCAGATTCTACTGCTCGACTTCGGTAAAATCACGAGTAGTCCGCCTTAATTCTTCCTACTGAACTCTATGAGCATTTCTCAACTTTTCAATATCGCCAATCTCTTCGTGTTGCCCTTCTGGACGCTGATGATTTTCCTGCCAAATTGGGGTGTTAGCCGCAAAGTGATGGCGTCGTATCTTCCCTTTGTAGCATTGGCTCTCCTATACATCTATTTGTTCATTAGCAGCATTACACCGGAATCTGCTGCTGCTTTATCTAATCCTCAGCTAGCTGATATTGCCCGATTTTTTGCAGATGAGAAAGCGGCTGCGACAGGATGGATTCACTTCCTTGTGATGGACTTGTTTGTTGGGCGCTGGATTTACTTGGAAGGACAGCGTACAGGTGTCTGGACAGTTCACTCACTTGCGCTGTGTTTGTTTGCTGGACCGATGGGATTGCTATCTCATATTCTGACTTACTGGATTTCACAGCGATTTACTGCCTCTGCTGAATCAGACACTACCACTCCTTCGACGGGAACTCCTCAAGCTTAGGTGAATGGTATTGACATAACATCAGTTCGTAGCTGTAATTGGGTGCTTTTTGCACTGAAGCGCTACTACAAGCAGGTTAAGTCGAATGGCACTGACTTAAGCGCTGAACTAAAGTTCGGCGTTTAAGCTGAAGCCCATTAAAACGGGTTGAAATGCTTATTGAGTAACCTTTAGCTTACTTCAGCTTTGAACCTGAAATTTATTTCAAGGCTCTTATGTCAGTGACATTCAGGTTAAGTCAGTGCCACTCAGCTAAGCTGCAATGTAAACGCTTACCGTCCCGCGATCGCGATCGCAACTCCA
>NZ_DATNPA010000370.1:0-2590 GCF_036703385.1 Allocoleopsis sp.
ACGGTTTCTTCATGTATAGCTAAGGTTAGGTCATACGAATTCTCCCAACTATTTGCACTCAGGAGCTCTCTCCCCATATGAAAATATTTAATTGCTGCCCCATAAGCCGTTGCTGCTTTAGCTTTCTGACCCGCCATCAGATTCAATTTGGCGATTTCATCTCGTTCTTGTTGATGGGTCAGTATAGGCAGTACCTCCTCACTAAAGCTCCGGGTGCCTGCCCCTAAGCCAAGATTGAGATGATCAACGATTTCAAATATCTCCTCTGATAACGCCTCTGGTGCGATATTGTGTAACAGCAGACGGCCTATTTGTAAGTGAATGACTTGTTTTTGTGCCTCATCAATCAAGGTATAAGCGGCTTGTTGTACCCGGTCATGCAGGAATTTATAATCTTGAATTAACAGTTCTTCATTGAACTCAGATGTGTGCAGTATTAACCCTGACTGAACTGCCGGAGTTAGTTCCAAGGAAATCTGGTGGGGTGACTTTTCACTAATGATAGAAAGAGTGTTTAAGTCGAAAGATGCACCCACACAAGCTGCCAAGCGTAAAACTTGTTGAGTAGATTCTGGCAGTTTCTTCACTTTGTCAATCATCAACTCCACCACATTATCGGTGATACCCATTGCCTCAATTTGGTTTACATCCCATTGCCAGAGGCTCCCCCTAATACCCCCTTGCCAAGGGGAGGAATTGAGTGATTTTTCTTGTACTCCCCCCTTAGTAAGGGGGGACTGAGGGGGATTAAACGTTATTAAATTTTCAGCGTACAGGGTTTTTAGAAATTCATTAACAAAGAAAGGGTTGCCCTCAGTTTTTTTCACCACAAGTTCCGCCAAGGGTTTTACTGATGCGATATCACTGTGCAATGTATCGGCAATCAGTTGCGTCATCGGTTCTAGTGCTAAGGGTGTCAAGGTAATAAAGTTGACAGTTGCCCCTTCCTTGCATAGCCCATCGAGAGTCATCATTAAAGGATGAATGGAGTTAACCTCATTATCTCGATACGCCCCAATCAAAAATAAATATTGGGTATTGGTATCAGTCATCATCAGTTCTATCAACTTGAGAGTGGCGGAATCTGCCCACTGCAAATCGTCCAAAAAGATGGCCAAGGGATGCTCTTTAGAGCAAAAGGCTCGGATGAAGTTTTGAAAGACGAGATTAAATCGATTTTGCGACTCGGTTGGCCCTAACTCTGGCACGGCTGGCTGTTTGCCAACAATCAGTTCCACTTCAGGAATCACATCAATAATTACCTGACCATTGGAACTAAAAGCCGCTAAAAGTTTTTCTCGCCATTGATTTAGTTCGTCTTCGCTTTCAGTTAGCAGTTGCCGTACCAAGTCTTTAAAAGCGCTGACGACAGCAGAGTAAGGTATATTACGCTGAAATTGGTCAAATTTACCGGAAATGAAATAGCCGCGCTTTTGAGTGATGGGTTTGTGAACTTCTGCTACCAGCGCTGATTTACCGATGCCGGAATAACCAGCAACAAGCATGAGTTCCACTCGACCTAACCCCTCCAGCCCCCCTTCCCTGCGAGTGTTGGGGGGAGTAGTACTCCCCTCTTCTACAAGGATAGGGATTGGGGGAGAGGTCAATCGCTCAAATGCTGCCAGTAGGGTTTCAACTTCCGCCTCACGTCCATAGAGTTTTTGGGGAATTTGAAACTTGTCAGAAATATCATATGAAGCGAGGGGAAACTCTGATATTTCTCCATTAGTTTGTAACTGGGTTAGACATGATTCCAAATCCGCTTTGATGCCGAAAGCACTTTGGTATCGATCCTCAGCCGTTTTCGCCATTAGCTTCATCACAATATCTGAAACGGCTTTGGGAATCTCTGGATTAACCTCATGCGGTGATATCGGCACTTTAGCAATATGACAATGCACCAACTCCAGCGCATCAGTCGTCTCAAACGGTAGCTTTCCGGTGAGCAGTTCGTAGAAGGTGACGCCGAGAGAGTAAAAGTCCGTGCGATAATCTAGCGTTCGGTTCATCCGTCCCGTTTGCTCCGGCGACATATAGGCTAAAGTCCCTTCTAAAACATTAGGATTTTTCAGGGTAGAATTTTCGCGGGTTAATTGGGTGGAAATGCCAAAGTCGATGATTTTGACTTGTTCGGTTTCTGGATTAAAGACGATATTAGATGGGTTAATATCTTTGTGGATGACATTAGCCGCATGAATCTTGCTCAAAGTTTCAGCTATCTGAATGGCAATGTTGAGGAATCGAGGTAGGTGTACCAATGCCTTAGTTCCTAGGAATTCATTCATCAATTCCTTTAATGATGAGGCACCAAAATCCTCCATAATAATGACTAAACTTCTTTGATAGGGTTCTAAGCCATAAGCATGAACCACACCGTCCAAATTTAACTTGCGGGTAATTTCATATTCCTGCTTATAGCGAATGAGTTCTTGTGGGGTGGGATAATCTTCTTTAAGCAATTTAAGAATAATAAATTGATTATCTTGGTGCCGAATGGCTCGATAAACTAAGGAATTGGCACTTTCGTAAATTTGCTCAAGAATCTGGTATCCAGGAATGGTAGTCATATTGATATTTAAGGAGAGAGTAG
>NZ_DATNPA010000371.1:0-4103 GCF_036703385.1 Allocoleopsis sp.
GGATGATTACACAACGATGCTACCTTTTGAGATTTGGCGAGAAACGTTTATCAACGATGCTGACCTCGACCTGGCTCGATCGAGTTATGCACAATTATCACCTGAACCGTATCAACCCTGGATTGACAAGCTGGACTTGAAGCAGTTTTACTCGCTGTCCATTCCTAAAAGTTATCTCTACTGTACGGAAGACCGTCTCTTGCCTCAAGGCGAGCGAGAATGGCATTCCAGACTGTCTAGCCGCCTGGGACTATTTCGATTCGTGCAAATGCCCGGTAGTCATGAGGTGATGTTTTCTAACCCGGTCGGTTTAGCTGAAAAGATTATTGTGGCAGGGCGCGACTAGCAGCGAAATTTCAAATGAACACTGCCGTTTATTATTCCATCTAGAGCTTGCAAGCGAGGAGACTTAGGACAATGGCACCTCACTCTATTGATAATGTTGCTGACAGGGAGAACCAGCTCCAAAACTGGGATAATTTCTGCCGCTATCATCTCGGCGACTGGCATGGGATCTGGACTCAATATTCACCAGAAGGAGACTCAATCGACTCCTTCAAGAGTGTTCGATCGTTTCACCTCAGTGAAGATGGTAGCCAGATAACTCATCAAACCTACTACACTTATCCTGATGGAAAGACTGAACTATACAATACTGGTCCCTATATCAAACCTAGTGCAGGTTTATCTTTTGATGGGCATCACTTTGCCATTTTGTTTCTCGACAATAGCTTTTCCTGGGGAACTACAACAATCACGGCTGATGCTCCCTTTGCTCCCTTCTTTGAAACAGGTTTCACGCATAACAACAGGAGGATGACCCTCTGTGCTAGATACAAACAAAGCGGTGAGTTGCAGCACATAACAGTGATCTCTGAGCAGTTAGACCGCTTTCTAGAAGCGCTTCCAACTTCTGGAATGATTCAACCTGACGGCATCTGGCAGGGGACTGTCAAACAGTTGACCCCCGAGCTAGTCACATCCCCTCCAGAAGAAATTGGTTGGCAACCCCTGGAGAGCTTAGGTAGCACGAATCAGATATTTCACTTGCCAGGAGGCTCGATTAGTTGTCCTTTGAGAATTGAAAGCAACAGCGTTATGGATCTGATTGTCGAGTGGCAGGTGGCTCCAAACAAGTTGTTCCGTGGCATTCGCCACTTTGACAATTCCAAATTGAGTCACTTTTTGCTGCAAGTCTACGAATCTTGATCAGATGGAAAGGTAGTCCTGTTTTGAAGAGGTTTGAAAATAGTCTTATGCATTCTCGCGCTTTTCTTCAGGTGGGGCAGATGATCGACCTGCTTCCGAATCGATTAAAGGCTCTCAAATCGATTAGTTCTTTGGCTTATGAGGCAGTTAAGCGACAAAGCATAACTTTTTCTAGTCCTCCACAGTCTCATTATCAAGGCACCGGTCAAGCCACTCAGCAACCAAAACCTGCGAAAACCTCCCGTCGATACAGAAGATGATTCAAGAACAAGCAATCAAAATCAAAAGAGGCTTTGTGGATCGACCGTGGGGTCAAGTACATTACCGAACGGCTGGCAATGGTCCAGCACTGGTTCTCACGCACAAAACTTACTTTTCCTCTCGTAGTTTTATCAGAGTGATGCCACTGCTAGCTGCCGATTTTCGGGTCATTGCGCTAGATATTCCCGGTCAAGGCGAATCAGAAAATCCACCCACTCAATGGGCGATTCCGCAGTATGCTACAGATTTATTGGAGGTACTGGACACGCTTAAAATTGAAGATTTTTATCTGGTGGGGAACAGCACCGGAGCGGCAATTGCTTGCGAAGCAGCGGTTGTTTGTCCAAGTCGAATTAAAAAGCTGGTACTTTTTGGTATGCCTCGTTGGAAAGACTCAGCAGCACGCCAATCTTTACGCCAATCACCCTTCTTTTATGGACCACCAGAGGTAAAAGCGGATGGCAGCCACTACAGCGCTAATTGGCAATGGGTAAAATCACAATGTGTTGGTGAACCCCCTGAATGCTTTGAAATCTATTTCCAGGAAGTGATATCTCGGCAAGAGCGCACCTACGAGGGGATAGAAGCGGTCTTGAGGTACGAGGAAGCCAGCCGTTTACCCCTGATCTCGGTTCCGACTTTACTGATGTGGGCAATGGAAGACACCATGTTCGTGCCTTTTATTGAGGACACTGCCCAACTTGTTCCCCATTCTATCACTAAGGTTTTACACGGTAGCTCCCTGATGTATCTACGCGATCCCAAACTTTACGCCGAGACCTTGCTAGGGTACCTGAAACCTTAATTCACTGAACCAGACACTGCAATTATCGAAAAGCGCCGTAAAACCTCTCGCCTTAAGGCAGGCTGCGATTCGTTCTCTCGAAATGAGTAGTAATACTCAAAGGATGAGAGGCAAGGAACATAGAAAGGAACCAATCTTAACTGAACCTTGACAACTTGATAGCCATGAGGGTGAATCTCCTGCCCAATAACAGAAAGACAAATCCCTCCCCAAATCCATACGGTGATTAGTCAGAAAGCCAAATACGTGCTTGATGCCGACATGGCCAAATGCTTTGACCGCATCGACCATGAAGCGCTGCTCAACAAATTGAATACATTCCCCACCATACGCCGACAAATTCGAGCCTGGTTAAAAGCGGGAGTGATGGACGCAAAGCAGTTGTTTCCGACATCTGAGGGTACACCACAGGGCGGCGTAATCTCGCCGCTATTGGCAAACATTGCCCTTCACGGGATGGAAAATTGGATAACACAAGCCTTCCCCACTAAGAAGGTCTACAAGAATGGGAAATATGCTGGACTCTTTACAGCCCCAAACTTTGTCCGATCAACTGTCGCAAGTAACGATGCTTACGAAGGTCAAGACCATCTAATGTTTCAAAAGCTCAAGGCTTGGGCAAAACGCCGCCATCCACAAAAGGCTATCCAGTGGATGATCAAGAGATACTGGAAAACCATTGGCGGTAATAACTGGGTATTCGCAACCAGTGCAGGAGGTGAAAACCTGACGGGGTGACAACAGAGGCTAGGATATTTGCTTGATAAGCTCTACAGCCATTAAACCTTGATGGTAATACTTCCGCTTATTAGGAGTTAATCTCATTAATTCCGTCACAGATTCGCTATACTGTTCCACAGAATGGACCCAGCGCTGCCCATTCAAACCTACATAAAAAGTGCTATGACGCCGCTGTGTTCGCTTCGCTTCTTTAACGCGGCAGACGTATTTTTGTATACCCATTCTCTTAATTTCTCCTCCTTGAATAACTGCACTGGTATAGGCAATCGCTATCAAAAAAATCAGCGTATTCAGTCGTTGCTCAGATACCTTAGTGGCTTCTAAATTATACCCACCACTTTTACAATCCCTAAACATCTCTTCAATACAAAATCTTTTTTTATAGGCGGCAATCGCTGTGGCAAAATCCTCTAAGTTAGTTAGAATAAACCATCCTTCTTTGGTCGCCGCTCCCCGGTACTTCCTTATCCCGATCGTGGGTGTGATTTTGAGTCTGACCCGATGGGTAACGGAAACTAAAGAGCAGAGATTAGCAGACTGATATGTTGAGTTGATGAGGAATAACGCTATAGATATGCTGCTGTTGAGCAAAATAAAGATTTCGAGCGCTTAGCTTCTAGCACTTTCAAACACCAGTGCTCATAGACAAACCATGAAACAGCTCATTCTTCGTCTTGCTTGCTCCAAGTACGCTGCCTGTTGTAAGTGCTGACAGTGCGCGGAAGTTGCTCGATCCGAACTTGCCTTCAAACGCACTGATCGATCGCGCCCGCGATCGCGACGAAGTGTAGGAGTCAGCCTCCCATAAATGCCCAAATGAAGGTGAAAATAATGAAGCTCAAAAGCTCAATGCTCCTAACTGGACTGCTCCTAGCAGGTCTGACAGCAACGTCAGGCATTCAACCCGCAGATTCAGTTCCAATTGCTCAACAAGCAGCCCCGAACTCCTCAAAGAACGTGGTGCTTTTCTATCGTGGGGTTTGGACAGGAAAATATGCGAATGTTGGCTCTCAAGGTCAAGTTCAGATGTACATCGATCCATCCGAGCAGCTACATGGGAGCTTGGCATCTGATGACGGTCAGCATT
>NZ_DATNPA010000372.1:0-40280 GCF_036703385.1 Allocoleopsis sp.
TGGGAATTGTTAACCGCTACCCACTTTCTGCTGCTGATAACGCTCTTTAAACTGGCGTTGTTGTTTGTTGTGTTCCACAATCGGCGCAGGATAATTATGGGCGTGACGCTCAAGAGGTGGAATATTGCCGCTAATTAGGGATGCTGTATCGAGCGATCGCAGTTCGGGTAGCCATTCTCTGATATATTCACCGTCCGGGTCAAATTTTTGAGCTTGACTGGCAGGGTTAAAAATCCGTAGGGGTTTGGGGTCCATGCCACTGGACGCACTCCACTGCCAGCCTCCGTTATTTGCCGAAAGGTCGGCATCATATAGCTTTTGCATGAAGTATTTTTCTCCCCACTGCCAGTTGATCAGAAGGTCTTTGGTCAGGAAACTGGCAACAATCATGCGGCAACGGTTGTGCATCCATCCCACTTCATTCAGCTGACGCATGGCAGCATCGACAATGGGGTAGCCGGTTTTGCCCTCGCACCACGCTTGGAAAAGCTGTTGGTCATTGTCCCAAGGAAAGTCTTTGAAGGTATCCCGATAAGGCCCATCAGCGAGTTCAGGAAAGTGATACAGCGCGTGTTGATAGAACTCCCGCCATGCTAATTCCTTTTGCCATGCCTGGATGCTGGAGCGGGCTTCATCACTACGGCTATTTTCTAGGGCTGTCTGAGTCGCCGCCCAAACTGTACGAATACTGATCGCACCAAATTTTAGCCCCGCACTGAGTTGAGATGTTCCATGAACGCCTGGGAAGTTTCGCTGTTCTTCGTACTCGGTAATGGCATTAGCGCAAAACTTCTCCAACTTTTCTTGTGCCGCTTCTTCTCCTGGTGGCGTCAGCAGTTCATTTTCCCAGATAAATCCTAAATTCTTGGCGGTTGGTAGCGGGATAACTCCGGCTTGTCGTGCGCTCTCCTGTTCTTGCTGGCTGAGTCCCTCGGCCTGTTTGAGGGACTCTACACGGTTAGCTTTCGCTTGGCTACTCCAGTTTCTCCAGAAGGGAGTATAGACTGTGTAAGGCTCCTGCGATTTCGAGCGAATTTCTTCCGGGGAATGCAGCAGCTGATCCCAATGGTTGTGTACCTCAATCCCCTTTTCTTGGAGAGCCTCAGCGACAGTGCGATCGCGTTCTCTAGCATACGGCTCCACGTCCCAATTCCAGAAAACGGCTTGGGCATTGAGTGCTGCGGCGAGAGTTGGGAGCGCCTGAGACGGGTTTTCGTGCAAGACTAGCAATTGGCTACCTGCTTGGGTGTAGCTCTTTTGCAGTGACTCCAAACAGCCAATCATGTAAGTCACTCTTGCCGGAGCCACGTCATCTCGTTCTAAGATGTTGGGGTCAAGACAGAAAACACCTACCACCTTTTTGCTTTTTTGTCTAGCGGCAGCGAGTCCAATATTATCCGAGATGCGTAAATCCCGGCGGTGCCAGAAGAGAATTAAATTTGACATTCAATTACTGTGACAAACTGATCAACCGTCGGTCAAGGTCAATCAGGTAATCTCTGCCGTAGGTGCCATTTTCTAAACCGTCGATGAGATGATGGGGAAGGTCTTGGGCAATTTCCTCGCTACAAGAACCCGCAGCAAGTGCGATCGCGCCTACTGTATCCACGTCCCCAGTAAAGGCGATGCAATCCTTAAGAAGTTCGCTCAAGGAATCATTTCTCATCACAGCCGTAATCGCCGCCCGGACACTCATCCATCCTTTTGAGCCTACCTTTCCCTGCCACGGTTTTGACCATTCACCTGATACATGAGCGTCTAGAAACCGTCCTAATTCCTGCTTTGACCCCAACTTATAAATAAAGTAGTGGGACATTAAGGCTGCTGCGATCGCCGCGTTAATTCCATCGGGCGTGTTGTGCGTAATCGCGGCTTGGATGGTTGTCGCTTCAATCACCTGCTCAATTGTTGGTAAAACCCCAATGGGAGCCGCACGCATCGCCGCACCACTTTTGTCACTCGTCCAATTGATCCCCTCTAGAAATTGCTGTCCAGTCTCGACTTGTAGCAAAAATCGGTAAAACTTTCCCGCATAACCTTCTCGCTGATCGCGTTTAAAGGTTGTGACGAACCGATGAGCCAGAACTTCAGGTGTCCAAGGTTCCCCAGCCACCAAAGTTTCTGCGATCGCAAGGCTCATTTGGGTATCGTCCGTATAACTACCCGGTTTAAGTGGATGACGGGGATGCTGTATGTATTGGCTCAAATCATTGTAACGCTGAACCAATTCACTATCCGCGTATTCAAAACCCGCGCCGTAAGCATCCCCAATTGCCAACTCCAGCAACATTTTATTAACTGACCTTAGGAATATCTTCTTTGTATCAGACTCTGCTGGTCATTAGACCTGTTTTGAAAGTCTCCTTTCATCCTGGAGTGTGAGCGGGTACGCTCATGAATGTCTCTTGCAAAAGTAAATTTTTGCCCCCCTAGCCCCCCAATTCTGGGGGGAACATGAGTTCAAAGTCCCCCAAAATTGGGGGATTTAGAGGGCATTCTAGGATTGATGCAAGAGGTCTATTGTGAGTAGAAAGAGAAAGAACTGTCATCCTGCTGCAAAAACTCTGCGTACCTTTGCGCCAACCTCTGCGTACTTTGCGTTAAATAAGCTGATTTCGGCACAGTCCGCCAGCCATACACGCTTTCAACAGGAGAAATTCTGCCTCATTTTAAGAAAGGACGTGCCAGGAAAAAGCTAGAAATCGACTTAGCATCGATAGGTTCCCCTGCCAGGATAGCGTCCTCTAACTCCTGAGGAGTCATCAACACATTTTCCATATCTTCATCAGCATCTTGGCTTGGAGGCGTTTCGAGTTTTTCCAAATCCTGAGCCAGAAAAGCGTAAATCAATTCATCCGAATAACCAGGCGCAACCGGAAATTGACCTAATTTTTGCCATTTATGGGCGCGATAGCCAGTTTCTTCTTCAATTTCCCGCTTGATTGTCTCCTCTGGAGCTTCATGGCGTTCTACAGTCCCCGCCGGAAACTCTAAAAGACGGCCTTGAAGGGCAAAGCGATATTGTCGTAATAGCACCAGTTTGCCGTCTGGGGTCACTGGTACCGCAAGAGCACCACCTGGATGACGAATACATTCCCAATCTCCCCGTGAATTGTTGGGAAGACGGAGGTTGCTGACTTCAAAACTAAATTTACGACCCTGGTAGACTAGGCGTTGTTTCAGTAATTGAGGGGGTTCGCGACCTATTAGCATAAACAGTTCAACGATTGAAGTTTGGAAGGTTCAAAGCCTGAAAAGCTTGTCGATGAACCTTTAGATTGAAACTCTACGGACTCCAGAACAGTCTACCCTTTGTACAAGTTGTGCGATCGCTTTTCCGGAAACTGGCTCAACCCAATCAGGAGCAATTTCCGCTAACGGCACCAAGACGAAAGCCCGTTCTATCATTCGAGGGTGGGGTAATTGCAGGGAGGGAGTTTCTATGATTAAGTCATCAAAAAGCAATAAATCGAGATCGAGGGTTCTCGGCCCCCAGCGTTCTTGACGGACTCTACCAAATTGAACTTCAATTTTCAGTAAAGTTTCTAACAATTCCTGCGGTGTGAGCTGAACCTCCAGCAAGGCACAGCCGTTGAGATAATCAGGTTGTGGCGGCCCAACGGGTGCAGTTTGATACCAGCTAGACTGCGCTTTCAAGGTAATTCCTGAGGTTTGAGCAAGAATTTGTATCGCGTTGTCTAGGATGGTGCGGGAGTCGCCCAGATTGCTGCCAAGAGCGATCGCAATCCGCTCACTCTTAGCTAACGTGTATTGTGGAGATTTCATTGGGGATGGAGGCTTACGACGCTAGTCGTTGTAATGCAACAAAGGCATATTCAGCCAGAAGTTGCTTAACGACTGCCACTTAAATGCCATTATCGTTGGCTATGCGGCTAAGGGGTTGATGTTGCCACGACTGACCCACATTGCGCCGTAACCCCCTGAGTGTGCCCAAAAAATCATTGGGCTTAGTTGTTGGTGAGGAGTCGAAGATTTAGCTTGTTAGCTGTCTGTGCCCAAGAACTGGTTTTTCAGGCTGGTAACTTGGTCAGAGAGTTCTTGGCGGTTAGCAGCGGTTAGTAAGTAGCGGTAGATAAACCAAGCGGTGTAACCGATGCCAATTAGCTCCAAGGTGGGTGCTATCAAAGGAATATCATTGATCGCATCCAGCAAAGCCAGTGTCAGTTTGACTGTAACCAAGGCTCCCACAATTAAGCCAATGGTTCCTAGGGGACCCTTGTTTTCTCCGAAGAAGCGGGTTACGTAAGCTGGCAAAGTTTGTAGGAATGCGGCTACTCGCTCTCCATACTGCTTCCATTCAACATTCGAGGATTCCGTTGATGAATTTTGGGGCAACAAGCGTTTCGTACCTCCATTACTAATTTCTATGACTTCTGGTTGTTCAACTTCAGGGGCTGTAGACTCTGGCGAGTCTGGTCTGATCGTTTCAGGATTCATAATTGATTCTCGGTAATGACCAATGAAAACTCTTGGCTGAGAATGTCCTTACTATCATCAGAACGTTAGTCCTGTTGTCAAATAATTAGGTTATATTTTAGACCGAATAAACACTCTCAGCTGAGCCTCTCATCCTCAGTTTCAATCCGTCCGAAAAAAACGCCATGCCCCTAAAGAGCTATATTCCCCAGTGAGCCGTGAGCCGTGAGCCGTGAGCAGTAAGCCGTGAACAAAAAACATATCACTGTTTGACTGACACCACCAGAAAATGGTAATTAGCTGGTCGGAGTTGAGTGGCTCTGCTGCTAGCAATGCCTAAACCCGCCTATTGGCTAATCACAGGGCAAATTTTATGGAACTGGAACATATACTTGGGCTTTGGCTTGCTGTACCCAGGGCTTCTGTATACTCTGTAGTCGTAACACCCGATGGTCACTCTGTAGTCAGCGGTGGCGCAGATAAGACGGTTCTCGTGTGGGATTTGCACACAGCTAAACAACAGTGTCTTCTGAGGGGACATTCGGATTGGGTTTATTCTGTTGCTGTCACTCCGGATGGCGAGACTATCGTCAGTGGCAGCTTGGACAAGACTATAAAAATCTGGAACCTCAGGAGTGGGAAAGAAATTCGTACCCTCCAGGGACATTTAGATACTGTCTGTTCTGTTGCGATAACGCCCGACGGACAACGAATTATCAGTGGCAGCAAAGACACCACGATTAAGGTATGGGACTTAAACAGTGGACAAGAGATTCGCACTCTTACCCCTCACTCCGATTGGGTTTATTCGGTTGCGCTGACGCCGGATGGTCAGACAATAGTGAGTGGCTGTGCGGATGGTACGATTCAGGTCGGTGATATCGGTAAACTCACAGGTCATACCGCCAGTGTCACGTCTGTTGCTATTACACCAAATGGGCAGCTTCTGGTTAGTGGTAGCATCGACGAAACGATTAAGGTGTGGGACTTGGCGACAGGTCAACAACGATACAGTATCACAGCTCATTCTGGTGGTGTGACCTCTGTTGCCATTACTCCAGATAGTCAGAAAATAGTTAGCAGCGGGAATGATAAAGCCGTCACTATATGGGATGTAAAGACTGGCAAAAAAGTTCATAAATGTACGGATTATGTTGAAGCCGTTTTATCCGTCGCGCTTAGCCCCGATGGGCAACTGATTGCCAGCGGTAGCCGTAACAGTGTGATTAAGTTATGGAAAATGCCTTGATAGTTCTACAGCAATCAAGGACGTGAGATTTTTGTAGAGTGCGATCGCCTCACCTCTCAGAATTCAGCAAAATGCATAAAATTAGGCCAAACCTTGGCAATTGGAAAATTCGCTTGCCAAATTAGTGTAGGTAAGGGATTTGCTGCCCACCCCACTACCACAACATCAACGCCATGCTGGGAATCACACTGAGTGGTCGCTACAAAATCGTCAAACACCTTGGAGGTGGAGGTTTTGGTCAAACCTATCTTGCCGAAGACTTACAATTACCTGGCAACCCACTATGTGTGGTTAAGCAGCTCCAACCCCAATCTACCCATCCACTGGCGTTAAAGATAGCAAAACGTTTATTTGATAGAGAAGCCCAAGTTTTGTACAAGTTGGGTAACCATGACCAGATTCCCCGGCTTTTGGCTCACTTTGAGCAGGAGCAAGAGTTTTATCTAGTTCAAGAATTCATTGAAGGTCACGACCTCAAGCAAGAACTACAACTAGGTAAGCGGTTAAGTGAAACCCAAGTCATTGCCATCTGCCAAGAACTATTAAACATCTTAGAGTTTGTCCATCAGCAAGAAGTAATCCACCGTGATATCAAGCCAGCCAATGTCATCAGGCGCAAGCATGATGGCAAACTGGTTTTGATTGACTTTGGAGCGGTTAAAGAGGCTACAACTCACAGCGTTAACTCTGAAGGGCATAGTGGTTTAACTGTGGCAATTGGTTCACCCGGTTACATGCCAAATGAGCAACTCAGAGGCAAACCCCAATTTTGTAGCGATATCTATGCGGTGGGAATGCTGGGTATCCAAGGACTTACAGGGTTTCTGCCAAGCCAGTTGCCAGAAGACGCCAAGACGTGTGAAATTATTTGGCGTGATAAGTGGCACCCCAATAAACTGCCTCAACAGGTACCAGCCAACTCTGAATTAGCAGACGTGTTAGATCAAATGGTGCGCTACGACTACCGCCAGCGCTATCAAACTGCAACAGAGGCATTACAGGCATTTCAGGGGCTAACCGATGCTTACTCGTCCTCAACAACCGCCGCTGCCTCTGAATATCCCCTTCCCGAAGCGGCTGACCCGTTTGAATCAACTGTAACGTACCCTAGATCCGCACAAGTACTCGGTTTACCGTTGAACAGCACGATGGAAGCGGCTGACCCGTTTGAATCAACTGTAACGTATCCTCAACCCGCACAAGTGCCCGGTTCACCGTTGAACAGCACGATTGAGGTCAATGAACCCACACAAGCGCAACATTCCCAGCAACTGCCAATTCCAGATGCCTCGGCAAATTTATTGAACACACAGGTTGGTAACGAGACGGCTGAGCCTTTGATTTCTCAGTCCCGGAAGAAATCTTCTCGGTTGATGGCAATGGGGGCGGGTATTGCCGCAGCTCTAGCTCTGGCAGTGGGAATCTCCCACATTCAACAAAATAATGCGAAGACGCCGGAAAACGGGAACGCGGAGCAGAAGATATCCCAAGTGGAGCCTGCAAAACAGAAGTCTCAAGGGTCTCAATCTCAAGCTGAATCAGCCAATTCAGTAGCTCCATTAGAGAAGGGGTTGCAATCTGCTTCTGAAATATCTCCGCGTCCCCCCATCTTGGCATCCCCGCCTGTCTTGCGCGACACATCTAATGCCTGGAATAACTCAGAAAAAATTGCCTTAGCTAGCACCCTCATGGGTCATTCACAGAAAGTTCGCTCCATTGCCATCAGTCCAGATGGGCAGTTGTTAGCTAGTGGCAGCGAAGACAAAACAATCAAAGTATGGAATCTTCGCACAGGACAACTGCTGCGTACCCTCACGGGGCATTCAGAGGGCATTCGTTCCGTTGCTATCAGTCCGGACGGTAAGCTATTAGCCAGTGGCGGTGATGACAAGACGATTAAACTTTGGAATCTTGATACAGGAAAATTGCTGGGTACCCTCACGGGACATTCAGACATCGTTCAAGCTGTTACCATCAGTCCGGACGGCAAGTTGTTAGCCAGTGGTAGTAATGACAAGACCGTCAAGCTGTGGAATCTTGATACTGGAAAGGAAATCCGCACGCTGACTGGTTTTTCAAAATATGTAGTTTCCGTCGCTATCAGCCCTGATGGGCAGACTCTTGTTAGCGGTGCCGAGAAGCTCTACCTGTGGAATCTGCCCACTGGTAACCTGATTAGAACCATCCCGAATCCTTCAGCTAATGTCGTTGCTTCCCTCACCATAACGCCGGATGGTGAAACCCTTATTAGTGGCGGCAATTGGAATAAGTTTAGTCTGTGGAATCTACCCAATCTTGTGAAAGGTTGTAAAGGAATACAGCCATGCCGCCCTACACACATCCTCTCACATAGCGGCTGGGTTGACGCCCTCGCCATCAGCCCGGATGGAAAGACTTTAGCGACGGGTAGCGATCGCGAAAATACAATCAAGTTGTGGAATGCATCAACAGGAGAACCGAAATTTACCATCTCTAACCGTTTAACTTCGGCTGAGGCACTCGCTTTCAGCCCTGATGGTAACAGCCTTGTGGCTAACGGTGAAGATGGAAAAATTGAGATTTGGCGATCGCGTTAGGGTAGGAAATGTGAGCGCGTCAAAATACCTATCTTTGTGGTCTGGCTGGGATATGTAAACTGCAAAAGCTAAAGCTCTTTTAAATAACTAGGGACAGCGCATCAATAACCATGTTGGGAAAAACTCTAAGTGGTCGCTACCAAATTGTCCAACACCTCGGAGGCGGCGGTTTTGGTCAAACTTACCTTGCCGAAGACTTACAACTACCCAGCAACCCCCTGTGTGTCGTCAAGCAACTCAAGCCTAAGTGTATTGACCCATTGGCTTTACAAACCGCAAAGCGTTTCTTCGATACGGAAGCTCAAGTTCTGTACAAGTTGGGCAATCATGACCAGATTCCCAGACTTTTGGCTCACTTCGAGCAAGAGCGAGAGTTTTATCTGGTTCAGGAATTCATTGAAGGTTACGACCTCAAGCAAGAATTACCACCGGGTAGGTGCTTAACTGAAGCCCAAGTGATTGTTCTATGTCAAGATATCTTGAAAATACTAGAGTTTGTCCATCAGCAACATGTTATTCATCGCGATATAAAACCTGCCAATATCATCAGACGCAAGCAAGATGGAAAGCTGGTTCTGATCGACTTTGGAGCCGTTAAAGAAGTTACGACTCAGGTCATTAACCCTTCAGGGAACACCAGTTTTACAGTAGCTATTGGCTCACCGGGCTACATGCCTAACGAACAACTTGGCGGCAAACCCCAATTTTGTAGTGATATTTATGCGGTTGGGGTACTCGGTATTCAAGCACTGACAGGATTATCTCCTACTCAGCTACCACAAGACCTCAAGACGAGTGAAATCCTCTGGCGCGATAAGTGGCAGCACAATACGCCGCCCGAACAGGTACAAATCAGCGTTGAGCTGGCCAATGTTTTAGATAAGATGGTACGCTACGACTACCGCCAGCGATACCAAACGGTAACAGAGGCACTGCAAGCATTTGAGCAACTGACCCTTGCTTACTGTGGTTCAACCACAGCTTCTATTTCTCCAGTTCGCTTCACGGCATCGGCTGACCCAGTTGAACCCATCGTTATTTCTCCTCAGTCTCCTCTAGTTTCCAATGTGCCGACAGAGGCTATTGAATCCAGAGAATTGACACATGGGCTATCCTCCCAACAGCAGCCAAGTTCAAAGGCTTTGGGAAATTTATCAGAGGGGCGAATTCGTGATGAAGCGATCGCACCTTTGGTTTCTCCGTCCCGCAAGAAATATCCTAAATTGATCGCGATTGGTGGAGGTATTGCTGCTGCCGTAGGTCTGACCTTTGGTATCTACTACGTTCATGGATTAATCATATCATTTGCAGAAAGTCAATGGGCACAAAAGATATCACTCTCAAACACTATTGCTGGAGATTCATCCTCCATTAGTCCTGTAGCTATCAGCCCAGATGGCAAAACTCTCGCTCGTGGGAGTGAGGATGGGACAATCAAACTGTGGGATTTACAGACTGGGAAACTGAGAAATACACTGAAGAGACCTCCATCACCCGATAAGCGTTCACAATCAGTTAGAGCGATCGCATTCAGCCCAGATGGTCAAAGTCTCGCTAGTGGGGGTAAGGATAACGGTATCAAGATTTGGAATCTCGGCACTGGAACATTAGTCCACACTTTTTCCGAAAAATCTTGGATTAGCGCGTTAGCGATTAGCCCCGATAGCCAGACGCTTCTGGGTGGCGATGCCGACGGCTCTATAACGATTGGGAATTTGAAAACTGGCGAACTCCAGAACTTTTTTGCTGAACATTCCACCATCGTTAACTCCCTCGCTATCAGCCCAGATGGGCAAACCGCTGTTAGCGGTAGCGATGATAAAACCATCAAGGTGTGGAAAATAAAGACGGGGCAGTTAATTCGCAAGCTTACCACCTCTGATTCTCGCCGTGTCTTTGCTGTTGCCATCAGTCCCAATGGAAAGACAATTGCCAGTGGCAGTGAGGATGGAGTCATTAGGCTGTGGAATCTGGACAGTGGAAAACTCATCCGAAACTTGCCAGTTGGTTCAGCGTCCATTAATGTTGTCGCCTATAGAGCCAATGGACATACTTTCGTGAGTGGCAGTGATGATGGAAGCATTCGGCTATGGGATGTCACGACAGGAAAGGTGCTGCGGACTATGCCAGGGCATTTAGAGTCGGTTTATTCCCTTGCCTTTAGTCCGGATGGGCAGACACTTGTGAGTAGCGGCAAGGATGAGACGATTAAAATTTGGCGAGTGCCATAGCCTAGATATTAGAAACTAACCCACATTAGCCATGAGTCAAACCATGCCACCTTCAGGAGAGGCTGACCATCATCTGCCTCAACCGAGAACTGATGATGTCGTTTTGGGAGGTGCAGCACCACCCTCAGTAGGCGGTGTTGTACTGGGTGGATTGGAAGGAGTCAAGAGGCGCTTGGCTGCGGCTGCGAGCGAGCAGCGACTAGCTGCCCTTCAGGACGCACTCAAGTATGGGGAAGCTGGCTTGGAGTTGGTGATGTTGGGGTTAGAGGATGAATCGCGGCAAGTGCAGTATGCTGCCTTTTCCTTGCTGGCAGCCCAAGACTCGCCAAAGGTAAAACAGAGGCTAAGAAATTATTTACCCTGGTTTGAATTTGACGTGGTAACGGTAGACGCACAGGGGCGAGAAAGCAGCCGTTACCGGAACCAAGCTCAATATTTTCCTGAAGACTTGGGTAACGGGCTATTTTTGGACATGGTATCGATTCCGGGCGGCACCTTCCTGATGGGTTCACTGCATACTGAGAAGGGGCGCTCCCCCTGGGAAAGCCCACAACATTCGGTCACTGTAAAACCCTTCTACATGGGCAAGTTTCCCGTGACTCAAGCACAGTGGAGAGCCGTAGCTGCCTTACCCCCAGTCAGTCGTTCCTTACATCCCGAGCCATCTAAAGTCACAGGCGATAATCTGCCTGTACAGACAATATGCTGGGAGGAAGCTGTCGAATTCTGCGAGAGGCTGTCACAGAAAAGCGGACGCACCTATCGGTTACCCAGCGAGGCGGAATAGGAATATGCCTGTCGTGCCGGAACCACGACGCCCTTCCACTTCGGCGAGACAATTACCTCTGATTTAGCGAACTATAACGGAAGCCATACCTACGCTTCTGAAGCACAGGGAACACGACGAGGGAAAGCCACCCCAGTGGGCAGTTGTCAAGTTGCTAATGCCTTTGGGTTATACGATATGCACGGAAATGTTTGGGAATGGTGTGCTGATCCTTGGCATAGCAATTACCAGGGTGCGCCATCGGATGGCAGGGCTTGGGATAGTGATAGTGATAATGGTCATCGTTTAATGCTAATGCGCGGTGGTTCGTGGCTCAACCGTCCTTGGTACTGCCGTTCTGCGTATCGCTACCACTACGATGCGGACAGCAGGTACGATAACCTCGGTTTTCGGGTTGGCTGTGCTGCGGCGAGGACTTCTTAACCCTTTACCCTCTAGCCCTTTTGCTCTTTTCCCTTTCTTCTTTTCCCTTTGCGAGCGAAGCGAGCTTAATTTTTTTTGAAAAAGGGATGCTAGGCGATCGCTTTTCCCCTAGATATTCAGAAAAGCTCAAAGGAAGTCAAGCTGTGCGATTGCCTTCTCCTTACGGAGATGCTACGCGAACGGCAGCAGCGAAGCTGATCGCGCCTGTAATTTTCATAGCTGTAAGCTATCTGAGGCTTAGCTTATCCTAGAGGTTCAACAGATAGAATCAACGGGTATCAGGAACTAACCCGCATCAACCATGAGTCAAAGCGAAGCATCTGCTAAGTCGCCTTCAGGAGAAGCTGACAATCATCCGCCTCAACCAAGAACTGATGATGCTGTTTTGGGAGGTACTGCACCATCTCCAGTAGGCTGTGTTGTACTAGGTGGCTTGGAAGGAGTCAAGAGGCGCTTGGCTGCGGCTGCGAGCGAGCAACGGGTAGCTGCCCTGAAGGAAGCACTCCAGTATGGCGAAGCTGGCTTGGAGTTGGTGATGCTGGGGTTGGAGGACGACTCGCGGCAAGTGCGGTATGCTGCCTTTTCCTTACTGGCAGCCCAAGACTCGCCAAGGGTAAAACAGAGGCTAAGAAATTATTTACCTTGGTTTGAATTTGAGGTAGTAACCGTAGACGCATGGGGACGAGAAAGCAACCGTTACCGGAACCAAGCTCAATATTTTTCTGAAGACGTGGGGAACGGGGTATTTTTGGACATCGTATCGATTCCCGGCGGCACCTTCCTCATGGGTTCGCCGGATACCGAAAAGGGGCGAAATTCCAGAGAAAGCCCACAGCACTCGGTAACAGTAAAACCCTTCTACCTGGGCAAGTTTCCCGTCACTCAAAAACAGTGGAAAGCCGTAGCTGCCTTACCCCAAGTCATGCGTCACTTGGATTTTGACCCATCTGACTTCAAAGGCGATAATCTGCCTGTGGAGCAAGTATCCTGGGATGAAGCCGTCGAATTCTGCCAAAGGCTGTCAAAGAAAACCGGACGCAGCTATCGGCTACCTAGCGAAGCCGAATGGGAATATGCCTGTCGTGCCGGAACCACGACGCCCTTCCAATTTGGCGAGACAATTACCTCTGATTTGGCTAATTACAACGGAAACTTCATCTACGGTTCTGAGCCAAAGGGAATCTTCCAACAGGAAACCACGCCAGTAGGCAGTTTTCAAGTCGCCAATGCCTTTGGTTTATATGATATGCATGGAAATGTCTGGGAATGGTGCGCTGACTATTGCCTTGAAAATTACAAGGGTGCACCTTCAGATGAGAGAGCTTGGAGTGAGAATCATCAGTATTATCATGTACTATCGCTGCGGGGTGGTTCGTGGTTCAACACTCCTGGTGGCTGCCGTTCTGCGTATCGCGTCAGCTTCGATACGGGCAAAAGGCGCAAGCGCAATAATATCGGTTTTCGTGTTGGCTGTGTTGCGGCGAAGACTCTTTAATTCTTTATCTTTTTTCCCTTTTTCTTTTCCTTCCCCCTACGAGGTTTATCGTCCAGAAAAACCTTGGGTCGCTCGATGATCGAATAGTATTAGTGTTCTATCCATCCCAATATGCCTTGTCCGATCAATTCACGCTCTGGAAGCAAGAAAATGAACTATATCAGGTTCTGAGTATACTCAAGAATCTCGGTCAACTCATCCGCCGATCGCCATGTCTCATCGCCCCATTTACCTCGACTGCCACGCAACCACGCCCCTCGATGAACGGGTGTTAGAGGCGATGTTGCCCTACTTCAAACAACATTTTGGCAATCCAGCTAGCAGCAGCCATATTTACGGCTGGGAGGCAGAAGCGGCAGTTCAACGCGCCAGATCTATCCTGGCAGATGCCATCCACGCCACGCCGGAAGAAATTGTCTTTACCAGTGGTGCCACAGAGGCGAATAATTTAGCGATTAAGGGTGTTGCTGAAGCTTATTTCAGCAATGGGCGTCACATTATTACGGTAAAAACCGAGCATAACGCCGTTCTTGACCCCTGCCATTACCTCCAATCTTTGGGGTTTGAGGTAACATTCCTGCCTGTGCAGCCGGATGGATTAATTGATTTAACCGAGTTAGGAAAGGCGATTCGTCCCGATACGATTCTGGTGTCGGTGATGGCGGCGAATAACGAAATTGGGGTATTACAGCCGTTGGCGGAAATTGGAGCAATTTGTCGTCAGCATCAGGTACTTTTTCATACGGATGCGGCTCAAGCGATCGGGAAAATAGCTTTAGATGTCGAGGCGATGAAAATTGACCTGATGTCCCTAACAGCCCATAAGGTTTATGGCCCGAAGGGAATCGGGGCATTATACGTCAGACGCCGTAACCCTAGAGTTCGGTTATCCCCCCAAATTCATGGCGGTGGACACGAACGGGGGATGCGATCTGGTACGCTAGCTACGCCTCAAATTGCGGGGTTTGCTAAGGCGGTAGAACTAGGGCTGGGTGAACTGGAAACGGAGTCAAGACGCCTGACTCAGTTACGCGATCGCTTATGGCAACCATTGAGTCAACTGGAGGGAATTCATCTTAACGGCCATCCAACTCAACGACTATCAGGAAATCTGAACATTAGTGTAGAGAATGTTGATGGTTCAGCACTGCTCTTGGGATTACAGCCTGTAGTAGCTGTTTCTTCGGGTGCGGCTTGCTCCTCAGTCAAAACAGCTCCCTCTCACGTACTCATGGCATTGGGGCATTCTGAAGCACTGGCTTATGCCTCGGTACGATTTGGCATAGGACGCTGTAATACAGAGGCTGAAATGGATTGTGTGGCTCAACATGCGATCGCCACGATTCAGTCTCTGCGCCAATCTCAAGCTGCCACTTTCCGTAAGGCTGTTAAATGAAGTAAAGTGATGATTAAGGGTCAAGCCAAGTTTCGCCAGCGTGGGGCGAAGGGCGCGAATCAGAGAGAGCGCGGCTACTAACTCAAATTAAAGTGGCATCTGAAGAACAGCGCGGTATAATACACCATCATAGGAACAGTTGCTGAGAAAAGTTCCAGCGGGTTTTACCTCTGTAAACTAGCAGTCGATGCTGAATGCAACTGGTTCGCTCTTCTAGACTTTCTGCTCACGCCTTACAAAGTCCAATGTTTACCCTTTGTGGAAGGGTATGGCGTTGGATACCCACTCTCATAGGAAAAGTTGCCCAACAGGAGTGTCGAGTTATATTCCGTTACTCCTCGGTTCAAAAGCTCTGTTTTTTCTAGATGAAGCTAGAGGTTTCGTATACGCAGTTATTAACACAGTTATCTTAGGTAGCCGAAGCCAGAGGGGCAGAAAGCCTCATTACCTAAGCTTGCTGCCAATTTTTGAGGAAATTGAATGCCAAAGCAAATTATTATTGCAGAGCAACACCGTCTTGCTGCTGTTTTTTGGGAAGATCAAATTCAAGAACTCGTGGTTGCAACCGGCAACCACCAAGTGAGTGACATTTACCTCGGTGTTGTAGAAAATGTATTGCCAGGGATAGATGCGGCTTTTGTCAATATTGGTGACCCAGAGCGGAATGGCTTTATTCATGTCACTGATTTGGGCCCCTTACGCCTGAAACGCAGTGCGGGTGCGATTACTGAACTGCTGACCCCCCAACAAAAAGTCTTGGTACAGGTAATGAAGGAGCCGACGGGTAATAAAGGCCCTCGGCTGACCGGCAATGTCAGTTTACCAGGCCGTTATCTGGTGCTGATGCCTTACGGACGGGGCGTCAATTTGTCGCGGCGGATTAAGAACGATAGCGAACGTAACCGCCTGAGAGCACTCGCCGTGCTGATCAAACCAGCTGGCATGGGACTGTTGGTACGAACTGAAGCCGAGGGAAGAGCCGAAGAAGCCATCATTGAGGATTTGGAGGCGCTCCAAAAACAATGGGAAGCCATCCAACAAGAGGCAAATTCGACGAGGGCACCTGCCTTGTTGAACCGCGATGATGATTTTATTCAGCGTGTTCTCCGGGATATGTACACGGCGGATGTGAATCGCATCGTGGTTGATTCTCACACCGGAGTGAAGCGGGTCAAACAGCATTTGCTGAGCTGGAGTGGAGGTAGACCCCCAGAAGGAGTCTTAATTGATCATCACCGCGATCGCATCCCCATTCTGGATTACTTCCGGGTGAATGCAGCGATTCGCGAAGCGCTGAAACCGAGAGTTGATTTGCCTTCAGGAGGCTACATCATTATCGAACCGACGGAAGCCTTAACGGTGATTGATGTTAACTCTGGCTCCTTTACGCGATCGGCAACCGCACGGGAAACAGTCCTGTGGACGAACTGTGAAGCTGCAACAGAAATCGCTCGTCAACTGCGCCTGCGTAACCTGGCGGGTGTAATCATCGTTGACTTCATTGACATGGACTCAAGGCGTGACCAGTTGCAGGTACTGGAACACTTTAACAAAGCCTTGCGATCGGACAAAGCTAGACCCCAGATTGCCCAGCTTTCAGAACTCGGCTTAGTCGAGCTCACCCGCAAGCGTCAGGGTCAAAATATTTATGAGTTATTTGGTCAAATTTGCCCTCACTGTGGAGGATTGGGGCATCTAGTCCGTCTTCCTGGTGAGACTGAACGCCCAGCCAAGGAAAGCCTGGAGCCGGCTGTCGCGACTGTCATCCGAGAACGAGAACCCCGGACGCCAGAAATCCCTGAACCCTTAGATATCTCTCCTGTCGATGACGCCGACGACCTAGACTTTGTGAATCATCCAAGCTATCAGGAGCGAGGACTGCCCAATAATCCCAACAATCGCCGCCGTCGTCGCCGCCGTCTCGATGAACCAGTGGCAAAGGAAGAACCCCTGACTAAGGTAAGTCCTCGTCCAACGCCTATCCTCTCCGGAAAGTCGGAAGCGGTGGCAGAAAGTGAGCTGTTAGAGGTAGGAGTAGGAGTAGGAGTAGGAGAACGCGCTGGAAAACCCCAGCTGATCAAGACTTCTAAAGAAATAGAGCCGCCGGAAGTTATTGCTGTCGAGATGACCCCAGAAGAACAAGATGTTTATGCTTTGATGGGAATTTCTCCATTGGTGCGGTTAAACCGAGAGGTCAGAAATCCTAAGTCGGTAGTTCTCTCAGTGGTTCTTCCTGGAGATTCAGACGACACAGACGAGGAAAACGAGGCAGCAGCAGAATCGTCTTCCGAGCCATCTAGCTTTGCTCTGGCGTCCGATGATGCGGAAAACTTAGATTATCCGATGACGACGTCTGCGGTGGCACCTGCTATCGATCAAGCGGAGACTTCGGAACAGGTGATGGTGACTTCATCAGCGGAAACTTCTGCTCCCGAAATACCAACTGATCGGGCTACTAACGATGAATCAGACAGCAGCCGTCCTATAGTCCGCCGCCGTCGCCGTCGCTCTTCGGCTGCGGACGGCGAGGATTCAACGGCTAGTTAAACTTAGGTTCATCCGAGGCCAAGCTTTCTTGGAGATGAGAGGGAGCAAGAAGCCTGTCGCAAGGGGGAAGAAAGACATCACTGAGGCCGTCATGTATCCAAAGTCTCAGGGGCAACTTAATGTTTGTGAGTTACCTGATATAGCTGGCGAACCCAGATTAGTTGCTGGTGTAGATGAGGTGGGGCGGGGTGCTTTATTTGGACCGGTAGTGGCGGCAGCCGTGATTTTACCTGTATTTGCCCTGCCGCAACTTGCCCTTGCCGGTGTCAAAGATAGCAAGCAGCTATCTCCTGTTCGACGTTTAAAGCTGTCTAAGGAGATTCAAGAATTAGCCCTCGATTGGAGAATCGGCTATGCTACGGCACAGGAAATCGACCAAATCAACATCTTGCAGGCGTCCCTGCTAGCCATGAAGCGGGCGGTTCTCAAGCTGAAGGTGCAGCCCGATATTTGTCTGGTTGATGGTAAGCAGCCTCTTCCCAACTTGCCGCTGCCACAACAAACCATGATTAAGGGCGATGAGCGATCGCTAGAAATTGCAGCTGCTAGTGTTGTGGCTAAAGTATGGCGTGATGACCTTGTGATTCGTTTAGCTATCAAGTATCCCAACTATGATTTGGTGACGAATAAAGGTTATGGGACAGAGCGACATCGATTAGCGCTGCAACAATATGGCCCTTCACGCTTGCACCGAATGTCTTTTAGTCCCTGCCGAGTAGATGGGTTGAAGGTTGAAGGTTAACAGGTTGCAGGTTGCTCAGGTGATCACGCTAGTGCAAGAGGGCAGAAGACAGGAGGCTCCAAGGCAGAAGGTAAGAAAGCTTGTACAGTAAGCTTTTTAACCTTTTTGAACTGGTGGGTTATTTTCGCTGCGCTGTACTAGCAGGTTAGGAAGTTTCCTCAACATTCAACATTCAACCCTTTGCAATGAAAGCTTCTGTTGGTTGAGGATGAATCAGAGTTTGTGTGTCTTGGTTTGCCCATTGACGATAATCTAACAGCAGCTGATACATCAATTTCTGCTTAATCCGGACTAAAACGCTTTTGAGCAAACTATTCCCAGTCGTTTCTAAAATGGGCTTAGGTGTGAGGGAAAAAGGAAGCGGAATATCAACGCTGACTTTTAAATCCGCTCTTCCTTTGAGCTTGGTAATGCCGTTGCTTTGAACTAGATAGAGTTTTCCCTTTAAGTCCAGAGCAAACCGTTGATTAATGTAATCAAGCCCTCGAATTTCACAACCTACAGAGGTGAGATGAACAGTACCGTCAGCGTCTGCCCATACTTTCAGAACGACGGTTGGCTGAAAGGTTAAGGACAGAAAATTTAACGGACGTAGTTGCAGTTGATATTGCTCCTGGCTGATTGCCTTGATCAGGTTCGGGTCAGCGATCGCATAAACTAGGCGTTGAGGCTGACGCAAATAGTGCTGAATAGGCGCAGGTTCTTCCGGTACAGCAATTTCCACGGATTGGGATGCAACAAACTGGCTGTTCATAGGGCAGAAAGCAATAAGCTTGTAGGCTAATTTATTAATCTTACTTTACAAAGTTTAACTCTTTGAAAGACCTTTTTTATCTCCCTAAGCTTGTATCATCGATTAAACATAGTAGTCCCATAGATAGTGATGAATCTTCATCATAAAACTTCATTTAACAACGCTCCATCTTCCCTAAGAAAGCGATGTGAGGCTCATTTATAGGTCTACAAGCTTATTCCAGGTGAGAGATGGGGAGGTTGACGGCGTATTGCCCAGACCAGTACAAAGAAGTGTTTGCTCAGTTTGAGATTGTTTCTATATGTCAATATCCATTGCCTACCTGGGACCTCCAGGCACTTATACAGAAGCAGCGACCTTAGCTTACGCTCGCGATCTTCCAAGCGAAACGGGTAGTCAACCGCTGCTATGTCCATGCCCCAGCATTGCTCAAACTATACGTTCAGTAGCTCAGGAGCAAGCTCATCTTGCTGTTATCCCGGTGGAAAATTCCATTGAGGGCAGTGTTGCGGTAACGCTGGATACTCTATGGCAATTGGATACGCTGCAAATTCAACAGGCTATAGTTTTACCGATTCGACATGCACTGTTATCACAAGCTTTGTCTCTAGAACCCATCAAAACGGTTTATTCACATCCACATGCTCTGGCACAGTGTCAGAAGTGGCTGGAGAATTGTCTACCCAATGCGCAGTTAGTGCCGACGAGATCGACAACAGAGGCGCTACAGTATCTAGACCAGGATCATACAGCGGCGGTGATCACGTCTCAGCGAGCAGCACAGCTTTACAATCTGCCAGTACTGGCGTCTGCCATTAATGATTACCCCGATAACTCCACCCGGTTCTGGGTGTTGGGAAAGCAACCCTCCACGGGGGGTAGCCATACTTCATTGGCTTTTAGCTTACCCGCTAATAAACCTGGAGCGCTTGTAACGCCTCTTCAAGTGTTTGCGGCACGAGGGATTAACATGAGCAGAATTGAGTCTCGCCCTACTAAGCGATCGCTAGGTGAGTACCTTTTCTTCATTGATCTAGAAGCAAATGCTCAAGAGGCATTTGTGCAAGCCGCCCTGTCGGAATTAGCCTCTCATACAGAAATTCTCAAAATCTTTGGCAGTTATAGGGTTTTAGCCATTGAGTCTCCAGACGTGGGTCAGGAGTGATAGAAACTACCCCTTAAACATACAAGAGACGCGATTAATTGCGCCTCTTTAATAATTTTTGAAATTTTATGTTGTGAGTGGTTATTATACCCAAGATTATGTGTCTTATTTCAGGGCATCTTTGAGAGCTGTACGTGCTGCCAAATGATTGCGAGTTGAGGTCAAAATTTCTGATTCACGCTCTAGACGCCTTGCGGTATCTTGCATTTCTAAAAGTGTCTGCTGTTCTGATGCTACTCCATAAAGATTGCTGGCAACCCAGTAAGACAACTCTATTGGTAGATCAGGTAAATCGTCAGGTAACTCAATTCTCTGGTCGGTCAGCTTGGAAGAAAGACGCACAACATCTCGCAGCAGCTGCTCAACCTCTCTCGCCATTGATCTCAGGTCTTTTTCTGGAGGCTTATCCTCAATCCATTCCACGAGTCCTACCCGATAAGGCTTCTCGCGGATGTACTCCAAAACCCGAAATCGCTGTTGCCCTAAGGTCAATATTTTCATCCGGTCGTCAGGCAGACGCTGAAAGTGGATAATTTCAGCACAGCAGCCAACGGCAGCAGGTTGACCTTGGACGGGGTCCCACATCAACACCCCAAATCGGCGATCGCTATCCAGAATCGTGTTCATCATGATTCGGTAGCGGAACTCAAAGATGTGTAGAGGGAGAGGACGCCCAGGAAAGAGAACCACTTCTGGCAGTGGGAACAAGGGGAGTTCTCTAACAGCAATTGATGAGGAGGATGCCATTGTGCCTTGGTAAAAAGGGTAACTGCGCTTCTTTACCTACTTTAACGGATGTCATTGGTCATTGGTCATTGGTCATTGGTCATCAGTCCTTGGTCAACTGATGACTGACTCCGGTGAACTGACTCGCACAATGGCAGGCTAAGAACTAATGACTCATGACTAATGACTCATGACTAGAGCTTGACTTCAATATCAACGCCAGCCGGTAAATCCAGCTTCATCAGGGCATCAATGGTTTTCGAGGAAGGTTGATAAATGTCAATAATCCGGCGATGGGTACGTGTTTCAAAGTGCTCTCGCGAATCTTTATCAACGTGGGGCGATCGCAACACACAGTAGATCCGACGCCGCGTTGGTAAGGGGATAGGGCCAATCGCTGTGGCATTTGTCCGGTTAGCTGTATCTACAATCTTCTCGCAAGATGTGTCTAGCAGTCGTCGATCAAAGGCTTTAAGACGAATCCGAATTTTTTGCTGCTGAATGGTTGCCATTTTTGAGTTGTCCAGGTTCTGAATGAAAAGGATTGAAAAGGCCTTGAAATGTTAAAAGCTTGAAAGTTATAGAACGTTAAAAGCGGAAGGTTTTCACTGACGCTACGGCTTCTGCTGCGCATCACAACCCTCTAATCTTCTAACCTTCTCTGTGGTCCCTTAACCCTCTGCTTAGCCAAGAACAGAGGAAGAAGGAGCAGAAAAGCATAAGCTTCTCTGCCCCTACCTTAAGCCAGAATTGTTCTACTTAAGGATTTTTGAAACGACACCCGCACCAATAGTACGACCGCCTTCGCGGATAGCAAAGCGCATACCTTGTTCAATGGCGATGGGGTTAATCAGTTCTACCGTCATTTTGATGCGATCTCCCGGCATCACCATCTCGGCTGTAGTACCGTCGTCAGCCGTAAATGCGCTGATGGTTCCCGTTACATCTGTCGTGCGGACATAGAACTGAGGACGATATCCAGGGAAGAAAGGAGTGTGACGACCACCTTCTTCCTTCTTCAGGACGTACACCTCAGACTCGAATTGGGTATGAGGGGTAATTGAACCCGGCTTGGCGATAACCATGCCCCGTTCAATATCTTTTTTCTCAATCCCTCGGAGCAGAATCCCGGCGTTATCTCCAGCTAGACCCTCATCGAGGCTCTTTTTGAACATTTCAATGCCCGTGACTGTTGTCTCGCGAGTATCTTTAATTCCAACCAAGACAACTTTATCGCCGATTTTGACCTTGCCCCGCTCAATCCGACCCGTGGCTACCGTACCACGACCTGTAATGGTGAAGACATCTTCTACTGCCATCAGGAAAGGCTTATCAATATCCCGCTCTGGTGTGGGAATGTAAGCGTCCACCTCATCCATCAACGCATAGATTTTATCAACCCACTCATTTGTTCCCCGCTGGGTTTTCGGATTAGCGGTCATGACTTCTAAAGCCTGTAAAGCCGAACCCGCAACGATGGGGATGTTGTCACCATCGAACTCATAACTACTGAGGAGTTCGCGAACTTCGAGTTCTACCAGTTCCAGCAGTTCCGCATCGTCCACCATGTCTTGCTTGTTCAAGAAGACAACCAGACTAGGAACCCCTACCTGCTTGGCAAGCAGGATATGTTCCCGCGTCTGAGGCATCGGACCATCAGCCGCTGATACCACGAGGATTGCTCCATCCATTTGAGCAGCACCCGTGATCATGTTCTTCACATAGTCAGCGTGCCCCGGACAATCGACGTGAGCATAGTGCCGATTCTCGGTTTCGTACTCTACGTGGGCGGTATTGATCGTAATCCCCCGCGCCTTTTCCTCTGGTGCCGCATCAATTTCATCGTACTTTCTTGCTTGCGCTTGACCCAATGCTGCCAAGGTCATTGTGATTGCAGCTGTCAGCGTTGTTTTGCCGTGGTCTACGTGACCGATTGTACCGATGTTGACGTGGGGTTTATTCCTTTCAAACTTTGCGCGTGCCATGAATTACGTGTTCCTTTTCTCCTATTTATGCGTTCCCTTTGCTCTTCGCGATAATGGCTTCAGCCACATTGCGAGGCACCTCTTCATAGTGGCTAAACTCCATCGAGAAGATACCTCGACCCTGGGTCTTAGAGCGGATATCCGTAGCATAGCCAAACATCTCTGCTAATGGAACTTTAGCAGTAACTTTAGCAACACCGCTTTCAGAGCCCATGCCTTCAATTTGACCACGGCGAGAGTTGAGGTCACCCATGACATCTCCAAGGAAGTCTTCAGGAACTTCAACCTCTACTTTCATCATAGGCTCTAACAGTACCGGCGAAGCTTTCATCACGCCGTCCTTAATTGCCATTGACCCAGCAATCTTAAAAGCCATTTCCGAAGAGTCTACCTCGTGGAATGACCCATCGACTAGAGTTGCTTTCAAGTCAATGACCGGATATCCAGCCAAAATCCCGGATTCACAGGCTTCTTTCATCCCTTGCTCAGCGGGTGAAACGTACTCTTTCGGTATGGAACCACCCACAATCTTGGAGACAAATTCAAAACCAGTACCCGGATCTCCTGGCTGCAATTCGATAACGACGTGACCGTACTGACCTTTACCGCCACTTTGGCGAATAAACTTACCTTCCGTCTTAATGGCTCTGCGAATTGTTTCCCGGTAAGCCACCTGCGGCGCACCGACATTCGCTTCTACCTTGAACTCTCGCAGCATTCGGTCTACCAGAATTTCCAGGTGCAGTTCACCCATCCCCGCAATCACGGTTTGGTTTGTTTCTGGGTCAACGTGAACACGGAAAGTTGGGTCTTCTTCGGATAGAGATTGGAGCGCTTTGGAGAGCTTCTCCATATCTTGCTTAGTTTTCGGCTCTACTGCTACGGAAATGACAGGTTCTGGAATGAATAGAGATTCCAATACGATTGGCGAGTCTTCATTACAGATGGTGTCGCCTGTAAAGGTATTCTTCAGACCAATCGCCGCTCCCAAGTCGCCCGCTCGCAACTCATCCACTTCAATCCGGTCATTCGCCTTAAGCACGATCAAGCGGGAGATGCGCTCCTTCTGATCTTTGGTGGAGTTAAGGATGTAGCTACCCTTCTTGAGTATTCCCGAGTACACCCGCAGGAAGGTTAAGCGACCAAAGGGGTCTGCCATAATCTTGAAAGCAAGGGCTGACAGGGGAGCTGAATCATCAGCGGCTCGCTCCGCCATAGTTCCGTCTGGCAGGGTTCCCTGAATTGCCGCAATATCAACGGGAGCTGGTAAGTAATCGACTACTGCGTCTAGCAGCAGCTGAACTCCTTTGTTCTTGAACGCGGAACCGCAAAGTACGGGAACGATTGTTCCGGCGATTGTGCCTTTGCGAAGAGCGCCACGAATTTCTTCTTCAGTGAGTTCTTCACCTTCCAAATACTTCTCGATTAGCACTTCATCCGTTTCGGCAACCGACTCAATTAACTTAGCCCGGTATTCCTCTGCTTGATCTTTAACTTCATCGGGGATTTCCGTATCTTGAATATCCGTTCCGATGTCGTTGGCGTAAATCTTGGCTCGCATCCGAACCAAGTCAACAATTCCCCTCAATTCGGTTTCGCTACCAATGGGGATTTGGATCGCAACAGCATTGGCTCGCAAGCGATCGCGCAGTTGGCTGTATACCTTAAAGAAATTAGCTCCAGTTCGGTCCATCTTGTTGATGAACGCGATTCTCGGTACCTTGTATCGGTCTGCCTGCCGCCATACAGTCTCAGATTGAGGCTGCACACCTCCCACTGAGCAGAATACGGCAATCACACCGTCTAATACCCGCATCGAACGTTCAACTTCGATTGTGAAGTCAACGTGACCCGGTGTATCAATAATATTAATCCGATGATCGTTCCAGCTCGTGCTGATGGCTGCGGCAGTGATGGTGATTCCCCGCTCCCGCTCTTGCTCCATCCAGTCCGTTACGGCGGTTCCTTCATGGACTTCTCCGATCTTGTGAACCATTCCTGAATAAAACAGGATTCGTTCGGTTGTTGTTGTCTTGCCCGCATCTATGTGGGCTGCAATCCCGATATTGCGTACTCTCTCAAGCGGGATGGTACGTGCCACAGCTACCTCCTTCCTCTCTGCCGCAAGTCTTTAACACGTTGCTATCTGTTTACAATTCTATACTTTGATTAAATTTTTAGTGAGTTGCGGACGTGAGTCGGCTACAAACCTACCCTTTATGCTGTAGCTCAGGCGTCAATAGCCTGTTGCCACACTCAGCAATTAGTACCGATAGTGGGCGAAAGCTTTATTGGCCTCTGCCATCCTATGAGTTTCTTCACGCTTGCGAATAGCATTTCCGGTTCCGTTAGCCGCATCCATCAGTTCATTGGCCAGCTTGCTAGCCATTGAACGACCCCCTCTTTCCCGAGAAAAGCGGATTAGCCAGCGCAGTGCCAGCGTCGTTCCCCGATCCGAGCGAACTTCCATCGGCACCTGATAGGTTGCCCCACCCACCCGGCGAGCTTTCACTTCAACCAACGGTGTGACATTTTTCACAGCGCTTTCAAATGTATCTAGAGGATCGTTCCCCGTCCGTTCCTCAATCATTTTCATGGCGTCGTAGATAATTCGATTGGCAATTGATTTCTTGCCATGACGCATAATCCGCCGCACCATCATACTGATCAAGCGATTATTGTAGACCGGGTCAGGAGGGATAGGACGCTTTTTGATAACCCCGCGACGAGACATAAGTAAGCCCTTAAAAAATAATAACGACAGTTGAAGAAGTACAAAGTAGACAGAATGATACCCGGAATATGTTGTAAAACTCTCACTTTTTAAGGTTTCTCAGCTCTAGTCGTAAGTTTTTGACAGGCTGAATATTCCCTACTTTTGCCAAGGGTGTACCTCTGTCAAGCACTCCTATGGCAGGAAAAAAAGCTCTCCCTACTCAGGATAGCTGAAACCTGTTATGAGGTTGGAGGACGTTCAAACTAATTTTTGCGAGTTGCTCCGGGGAGACAAGTCCTTATCTTACTTAGCTTTAGGGCGCTTGGTTCCGTATTTGGAACGCCCTTGACGCCGATCCTTAACACCTGCGGTATCTAGCGTCCCTCGAATAATGTGATATCGCACTCCAGGCAAATCCTTAACACGGCCTCCCCGAATCATCACAACCGAGTGTTCTTGTAGGTTGTGACCGATCCCTGGGATATAAGCCGTCACTTCAAAACCAGAGGTTAGACGCACTCTTGCCACTTTCCGCAGGGCTGAGTTCGGTTTCTTAGGAGTTGTTGTGTATACTCTCGTACAGACACCACGACGCTGCGGACATTGTTTCAGCGCAGGCGACTTAGTTTTCTTGTTAGCTTTGGCGCGTTCGCTCCGAATGAGCTGCTGGATAGTGGGCATGAGTTAAGGCGTGTACAGCTCCCTTGAGAGTTCTAATGATTGACAAATTCTAACTATATCTAACTTTGAGGAGGAATGTCAATTTTTAAGGACAGCACGGCAAGCAAGGGAAGACAGCGCTCCCTTCCTTATTCCCGAAGTGAGGATAAAGACTTGCCGAGAATTCCCCTTGCTCCTCAACTCAAGCTTAGGAATCCAACCTCTTCCAAGGAGGAGAGGCATCTATAGCTTTGGAGGACTACGTTGATGTAGCTACTTCTGGAGCGACTCGAAAGGAGTTACCACAGCCACAGTTTTCTACAGCGTTTGGATTATGAAAACGAAACCCGCCTCCCATCAGATCTTCGGAGTAATCCAGTGTTAGCTCACTGATGTAGTTGAGGCTTTGTTCATCGACCACGACCGAAATAGTGCCACACTCATAGACGCGATCGCCAGTCTTGGGTGCTTCACCAAAGTCAATGGTGTAGTAGAAATCAGCACATCCCCCTGGTTGAACACCCAGACGTATTCGTGCTTCTGGTTTCTGACGCCTCAACTGTAAACGTTTAATCTCACCAACAGCAGCTTTACTCAGATTAATCATCAGGTAACACCTAAAGGGCAGGTCAGGGTTTAGCTTTTAGGTAGACATACTATCACGTAAAAAGAGAGGAAATTGAGTCCTCTCTTTATTACAGCTACCCTTTAAAATCTACAATTCCCCAACTATCAGTGGAGCTGAGTTCGGATGTCAGCTTTGGGTTGACAACCCTGCTTCAACAGCAGCTGATGGATAATAAACACAACAAAAGAGGCTCTTGGTTACACATCAGCCATCCACCCTTTCAATTTACCTATTTCTCTTGAGGCTTGCTTCGGGCATAGTCATCCTCAAACCGCATAATGTCGTCTTCCCCAAGATATTCCCCATTCTGAACCTCAATTAACACTAGAGGAATAACACCTGGATTTTCTAGTCGGTGCATATTGCCTTGGGGAACATAGGTGGACTGATTTTGGTGAATTACTAATTCTTCGTTTCCACAAATGACTTTTGCCGTGCCGCTGACGACGATCCAATGTTCGCTTCGATGGTAATGCATTTGCAAACTGAGGCGATGACCAGGCTTCACTTCAATTCGCTTAATTTTGTATCCTCGCCCTTCTTCCAGAACCGTGAATGAACCCCAAGGTCTCAGTTCTGTCGCGGCAACACGTTCAGTCGTTATTGAGGTGGGTAAGGGAAGTGCCGGGACTTGAGAGACTTCTTGCGACTGAATCATGGATTTTTCTCCTGAAAACGGCTACAAATTAGAGGGAAAACTTGTTTATCGGGTACTACTATTGCAAGATTGCGTGATTAGTTAAAATAGAGCAACCCAATCACAACCCAACATAGCAAATGCTCCCTAGTTCTTGTCATCCGTAACTGGGTCATTTTGGATAATTTATATTAAGTCTTCACAATGGAAACAGGTGTCTTTAAATAACCTTAAAAAAACCTACAAGTTTAAACAAGGTCAAATTCTCTACCCTATGGCCTAATAAGGCGTTCACTTGGGTTCAGGTAGGTATATTTTTTATCTAGCCTTACTCTTGACCGTCTCTCCCTGACGTTTTACCGATGACACTTACCTGAGTCTAGCCCATTCGAGTATCAGCCTTTGCTCACTGGCTAACAAGGAGAGGAAGAGGGGAGAGATTTTTAAAGAGTGCCTTATGACTGTCCCAGGGCACTAGGGTAGGGGAGCCAAGAAAAGTCCCAAGGCATTGTGAACACGAGACGCTGTATAGGGAGATCGATCAAGGAGTTGGCCTCCTAGATAAAGTCCTGTCGAGCTGCCACCATCGAAATTGAGAGCATTGATCGCGCCCATCTGCTGCAATAACTGAGCCGTTTCCGCTAAGGACGGGCCACGCCCACCCACCCGGCTGTGAATGGCGGCAATCATCAAGGTTCCAGTGGTGGTAGTGGCGATCGCGCTCCGGATAGCCATCTGTTGACTAAAAGCATCACTAAATTGCTCGGCTTTAGCGTCCAAGACGATTTGTCGGTTTTGTACAAGCAGAGGGCCAGCGCCTAAGATTTGAGGATAACTCGCGAAGTCAGTCGGTGTAGTACTCTGCCCAAGGCGGACTTGTGTCCCAACGCCGAGGAAACTAGCAGCAGAGGTGCCATCACCCCGTAGAGTCAATAAGTAGCCATCGGTAGGAATCGGGAAGGCCGATTGACCCACTATACCTCCTGGCATCTGTCCTGTAACTTGGTTGTTTTGCACAAAAACAAGAATTTCATTATCCGTAAGCGGGGTATAGGTTGGCCCCCACTCCGGGGTATAACGGGAAATGCCGGCTTTGACGTAGCCGCTATTCAGAAAGAGTACTGGTAGACTCATTCCCGTTGAGGTTGCCAAAGTTTCTTGAAGGCTGAGACGACCAATTTTGAATTGACCCGTTTCGTTCCATGCGATCGCGCCCCGGTTGAGAATTGGCCCTGAAAACCAGCGACCATCGCGTCGAATCGCACCTAACGGTAATTGCTGCTTGCGATTGAAAAATCCCGCGTTAATAGCCGCTGCGGCCTGCCATAACTGAGCTGTTTGGATGAGGGGAGCCGTTCCGACCTGAGTCGCTGGATTACTCCAAATTGGTCGGAAGCTCATGCGGTTTACTCTTGGGTCAACTTCCAGCCACACCACGGGAAAGCGGGACTGACCTAAATTCACGTATTGCTGACGCCAGCGTATTCCCGGTGCCCACAGGATTTCTTTCTCTAGCAGAGCATCGGGTCGCAGATCGATCACTAACCGATTTGGGTTAGGGACGCTGAAAACTTGTATCCGCTTACCTTCTGGAATTTGGACTCGGATGGTGGTTTGGTTTTGAGCATTTTCGACTCGGAGAACTGGCAGATCGCTTTGAGGCTTAACAGGTACAGGGGCAACATCCTCAATCTCCTGCGGTGGCTGCGATGGCTGCGGTGGAGGAGCCTTAAAACGATCCATTAAGGCAGGGTCAGCGGATGCATCAAGGGTAATGACTCCTTCGGTGACGCGATCGCTAACTCGCCAAGGTGTTGGACGGTCTAAATCAATAATGATCCGTGACCCCCAAGCCTGAGGCCCTTGTTGAATATCCTTCAATCGGGCAGGTACCGAAGTAATCTGTAGCTTATCGCCCGCCACTTGTAGTCGCCAACCCGCCATTTTGGCAAAATCACTAATATCTAGATAGCGATAAGCACCTCCCAGTTGCGTGGCGAGCACAAGAGGTTTCCGGGTTGGATCGGAAAACCACTGTATCGGTTGTCGCGCAAAATCCCTGGTACTTAACAATTCCATACCCAAGTTTTGCATCAGACCCACATCGCTAATAGCTGTGCGAACTGATGCGCCCACTTGCCACTGCCTCCAGGCAGCCGTATAAATCTGACCATTTAAAGACACCTGAGTACCCTGTCGGGCCACCTTCGGTGAGACTTGTGATAAAAGTGGTACCGGACGGGAAGCGCTCGGCTTTTTCAGTGTACGCAGCGCATTAGCCTTCTCAGAAACAGAGGATACCTGGCTCAAAAGTGGCTTATCCCCAGAGGGCTTTGTGTTCTGCTGGGTTAGCACAGGCGAAACCTCAGACACAAAAGCTACCTGAGGAGGGGGTAGTGTTTCCTTGGTAAGCACCGGCGGTTGGTTCAGCCTCGTTTCACGCCTTTGCAAGAGTGGCGATTCAGGAGTTTCGACATTAGCACTGGCTAGAGCGAGGGATGATCCAACGAGAGATAGCACAAAAAGGACAATCGTTCGCCTGGAAATCGTTGCCCAAACGATGCGATCTTCCCTATCCTTCCGGTTCTCCAAGGGAGTACGCAGCCGCGCTGACGCTTGTTTTCCCTTGGCGTCGCCCCTTGGGCAATCGGCACGTCTCGTTTCTGGTCTTGCTCTTTTGCTCATCCACTAGCCTTTTTGACCGAGATTGTGGTCTGTAGAAGTCAATCTATTGAAGTGAAGTTTTGGGCAGCATATCAAGAAATAATGACTTTATGGCGCTCACCTTGCGAGGTTGAGCCTCATAATAGGGAGTAAGACCCCAACTGGGGTTTAACTTTAACTGCTCCAATTGAAAAATCGCTCACGCAACAGGAAAAATTAGCGTTCCTGTTGTCCTGTTATCTTTACTAATACAGGAGAGGACACTATAATTCCGGCACCGGGACGGCTAGTAACACCGCGTTAAAAAAATGTTTTATGGCTGTTGGCCCAATCGCGTTGAGTCGTCTTACAGAAAGCCTTAGGATTTTCTGTATTGAAAGATACAATGGCACGAGCTAAAAATCGGGGATTGCTAGAGGAGAGTATTTCCTAGTAAGATTTCTACTCTGTCGAGCAAGGCAGATGTAGGTGTCTTACAGAGGTTTCAAGAGTTTCTTTAAGCGCTAACTCCGCTACCCACACTTGTCATTAGCCAGGTGGGCTACACTCCTTAGACCATTGAAGCACCCAGACCGGCCTCATCGTCAAGCCTCTAACCTGAAAATAAGTTGAAGGTTGGAAGGTTATATTTCTTTGGAGAACCTGAAGGTAGGTTGAACGTTAGAGTTTTTCATTCCTACTCCTGTCGGGCGTTGCCCGCCCGCTGAAGCTCCCTCGTCGCTATCGCTTCGCTAACGCTAACGGACAACGCTAGCGCATTCGGAGCCGCTCCGCTAACGTGATCGTTGAGCTCGTTAGCTCATGATGCCTAAGATGCTTAATCTGAAACTAGGTTGAAGGTGACGCTCCAGATCGTCGCTAACGCTAAAGCCTGTTAAAAGTTAAAGGTTAGGAACGTTCGTGATGCACGTTGTGAACGAAAGTTAATGGATGCCTCGGTTGAATTGCCTCGGTTGGAAATTTGAGGATGCCGCGTTGATGTTAGCCGTCGGTCTAAAGTTCACTCTTCTTCTCACCTCAAGGGTATTAGTGTTGGCTCCCTATTAGAGTAAGTAGACACCTCATTAAGGCAAATTGTTTCTAATTTTTCATAGGGTTTTGTAGAAGTGAAGTAGAAATCAACATATCGACCTAACAGCATTCAATTCGGAAATTGATATCAGTAAAAACGGTGAATCATCAGATGAATAACAAGAGCATCAGGGTAAATAGACAAGGTCACTCAGGGAATCAGAGCGATACGCCCTATCTAGGCCAACGATGGTTGGTAGAAGAACGGGATGCGTGTGGTGTTGGCTTCATTGCCTCTTGTGGCGGTACTGCCACACACGACCTGATTGAGCAGGCTTTGTCTGCCCTCAGTTGTTTAGAACACCGGGGAGGATGTAGTGCTGACCAAGACTCTGGAGATGGTGCGGGTTTAATGGCTGCCATTCCCTGGGACATATTTCAGACTTGGTTTGCCGAGCAAAACCTAGAGATGCCACCCACCGAGCAGTTGGGAGTGGGTATGCTTTTTCTACCCAAAGATACGGATCTGCTCAACAAAGCCCGTACCACTGTTGAAGAGGTGTTGGGGCAAGAAGGATTAACCGTGCTGGGTTGGCGTCTTGTCCCTGTGAGAGATTCAGTTCTGGGTTTACAAGCGCGAGAGAACGAACCTCGAATTGAACAAGTAATTGTTCTCTCCCCAACGAAGCAGGGAGATGAACTGGAGCGTGCCCTCTTCAAATCGATGCGTCGCATTAGTAAGGCTTTAGAGTCGGACGACACGGTGAAGGGGTCTGACGATTTCTACATATGTTCATTTTCCAGCCGTACCATCGTCTACAAAGGCATGGTGCGTTCAGCAGTGCTGGGCGAGTTTTATATGGACTTGAAAAACCCAGCTTACAAAAGTGCCTTTGCGGTCTACCATCGCCGCTTTAGCACCAACACTCTGCCCAAGTGGCCCCTCGCTCAGCCGATGCGGCTGTTGGGACACAACGGCGAAATTAATACGCTGTTGGGCAATATCAACTGGATGATCGCTCGTGAGGCTGACTTAACTCATCCTCTGTGGGGCGTTAGGACGACGGAGTCAGAAATTAGGGCTCAGCAGACTGCGCTGAGCACACCCGCTGAATCAGCCACAGAATTAGATGACCTGAAGCCAATCGTCAATCCCGATAACAGTGATTCAGCAACCTTAGACAACGTGCTGGAGTTACTAGTGCAATCCGGACGCAGCCCAATGGAAGCGTTGATGATGATGGTACCAGAAGCATACCAAAATCAGCCAGATTTGGAGAAATATCCGGAAATTGTTGATTTTTACGAATACTACAGAGGAATTCAAGAGGCGTGGGACGGGCCAGCGCTGTTGGTGTTCAGTGATGGCAAGGTTGTGGGAGCTACCCTCGATCGCAACGGTTTACGACCGGCCCGTTACAGCATTACACGGGATGGGTATGTCGTCGTAGCCTCAGAAGCTGGCGTAGTAGACTTGCCAGAAGCCGAGATTGTCGAAAAGGGCAGATTAGGGCCAGGACAGATGATTTCGGTGGACTTAGAAACCCATGAAATCTTGAAGAATTGGGAAATCAAGCAGCGGGTAGCAACCCAGCGGCCTTATGGTCAGTGGCTGCAACAGCATCGTGTCGTAATGACGCCACAACCCTTTGTTGAGAGTCCTCAGCTAGAGGCATCGGTATTACTGCGCCAGCAGACGGCCTTCGGCTACACCGCTGAGGACGTCGATCTGATCATCGAGCCGATGGCTACTGATGGAAAAGAACCAACCTTCTGCATGGGGGATGACATTCCTTTAGCAGTTCTATCCGATAAACCGCGTTTGCTCTATGACTACTTCAAGCAGCGCTTTGCCCAGGTAACCAACCCACCGATTGACCCCCTACGGGAAAGTTTGGTGATGTCCTTGAGTATGCAACTCGGTGAACGAGGGAATTTGCTTGACGCCAAGCCTGAGTATGCCCGGATGTTAAAACTGGAGACTCCAGTACTTAATGAGGTGGAATTAGAGGCGGTGAAAACCTCGGGGTTTGAAACGGCTGAACTCTCGACCTTATTTGAAATTCCCACGGGTCCCCAAGGACTAGAGACGGCTGTACGCAACTTATGCGATCGCGCCGCTCAAGCCGTTGGTGCTGGCAAGAAAATTCTGATCTTAAGCGACAGAGTCGGCGGGACTATCAGCGAACACAACAGCTACATTCCCCCAATGCTGGCAGTCGGTGCCGTACACCATCATCTCATCCAAAAAGGGCTGCGGATGAAGACATCACTGGTTGTGGATACGGCACAGTGCTGGAGTACCCATCACTTCGCTTGCTTAATTGGCTATGGCGCAGGGGCGATTTGTCCTTATCTGGCGCTGGAATCCGTGCGTCAGTGGTGGTCTGATCCCAAGACTCAGAAACTAATGGCGCGGGGCAAAATCCAGAACTTAACCCTAGAACAAGCCCAGAAAAATTACCGCAAAGCGGTAGAAGCAGGGCTGTTAAAAATCCTTTCCAAGATGGGGATTTCTCTGCTGTCGTCTTACCAAGGCGCTCAAATTTTTGAGGCGATCGGGATTGGGACGGATTTATTAGATTTGGCTTTTAGAGGAACGACATCGCGCTTGGGCGGCTTGAGCATTGCTGAGTTAGCACAGGAAGTCATCTCGTTCCACACAAGAGCATTCCCAGAATTGACGGGGAAGAAGCTGGAGAACTTCGGTTTTGTCCAGTACCGTCCAGGCGGGGAGTATCACATGAACAGCCCCGAAATGTCGAAGGCGCTGCACAAGGCAGTAGCAACACAGGACTACGACCATTACGAGCTGTATAAGCAGTCTTTAGCAGGGCGTCCAGTGACCGCACTGCGGGATTTGCTGGACTTCAATACCGATCGCGCTCCAATTCCGATTGAGGAAGTCCAACCAATCGAGGAAATTGTCAAGCGGTTCTGTACGGGGGCGATGTCTCTGGGCGCACTTTCACGGGAAGCCCACGAAGTTTTAGCGATCGCCATGAATCGGATCGGCGGTAAATCCAACTCCGGCGAAGGTGGGGAAGACCCGGTTCGATATAAGATTCTCGATGATGTTGATGAAACCGGGCTCTCTCCAACCCTGCCTCACCTCAAAGGTCTGCGCAATGGGGATACGGCGAGTTCCACGATTAAGCAGGTCGCTTCAGGTCGCTTTGGCGTGACGCCGGAGTACTTGGTGAATGCGAGGCAAATCGAGATCAAAATGGCTCAAGGCGCTAAGCCGGGAGAAGGGGGACAGTTACCCGGTAAGAAGGTTAGCTCTTACATCGCCATGCTACGGCGCTCTAAGCCAGGAGTCACCTTGATTTCGCCGCCGCCTCATCATGATATTTATTCGATCGAGGACTTGGCTCAGCTGATTTTTGACTTGCACCAGATCAATCCAGAAGCGCAGGTATCGGTGAAGCTGGTGGCGGAAATTGGGATTGGTACCGTAGCCGCTGGGGTTGCCAAGGCCAATGCGGATATTATCCAAATTTCTGGGCATGACGGCGGGACGGGTGCGTCTCCCCTGAGCTCGATTAAACATGCTGGCGCTCCTTGGGAATTAGGGGTGACGGAAGTGCATCGGGTGTTGATGGAAAATCAGCTGCGCGATCGCGTCCTGCTCAGAGCTGACGGTGGCTTGAAGACCGGTTGGGATGTGGTTATGGCGGCATTGATGGGAGCAGAAGAATATGGCTTCGGCTCTGTAGCAATGATTGCCGAAGGGTGTATAATGGCGCGAATTTGCCACACCAATAATTGCCCTGTCGGCGTTGCCACTCAGCAGGAACAGTTGCGCAAGCGCTTTCCAGGAACGCCAGAGCATGTGGTCAACTTCTTCTACTTTGTAGCCCAGGAAGTGCGATCGCTCTTGGCTCGACTGGGTTATCGCTCATTGGCAGAAATCATTGGTCGGGCTGACCTATTGAAGGTGCGCGAGGGGATCAAGCTGGCGAAGACGGAGGCTCTGAACTTGAATTGTCTGACTCAGTTGCCTGATACGAAGAGCGATCGCCGCTGGCTCAAGCATGAACCCGTTCACAGTAATGGTTTGGTTCTCGATGATCAGTTGCTTGCCGATCCCGATATTCAGAACGCGATTCGTAACCAACGGACTGTAACTAAGGATTTTACGATCGTAAACACTGACAGAAGCGTAGGAACACGAGTTGCGGGTGTGATCGCCAAGCAGTATGGAGATACAGGGTTTGAGGGTCAAATCACTCTCAACTTTAAAGGCGCTGCGGGTCAAAGCTTTGGTGCGTTCAATCTTCCTGGCATGACGCTCTTGTTGGAAGGTGAAGCCAACGACTATGTGGGTAAAGGAATGCACGGCGGCGAAATTATCATTAAGCCACCCAAAGCGTTGCAGGTTAACAGGTTGCCAGTTGAAGGTTCTAACATGCAACTTTCTAACCTTCAACCTTCAACTTCCTTCGACCCTGCTAAAAACGCGATCGTGGGCAATACTTGCCTCTATGGAGCTACTGGCGGAGTACTGTTTGCCAATGGCGGTGCCGGTGAACGCTTCGGTGTCCGCAACTCCAAAGGTCAGGCCGTGATAGAGGGAGCTGGCGACCACTGTTGTGAGTACATGACCGGAGGTGTAATTGTGATTTTAGGTCATGTCGGTCGAAATGTCGGTGCTGGTATGACTGGTGGTCTAGCTTACTTCCTCGATGAAGATGGTAGTTTTTCGGCGAAAGTCAACCGGGAAATTGTCAAGATTCAACGGGTCATAACGCCTGCGGGCGAACGACAGCTCAAGGAACTGATCCAAGCTCATGCGGAGCGTACCGATAGCCCTAAAGCGAGGACAATCTTAGCTCACTGGTCTAACTATCTACCGCAATTCTGGCAAGTTGTACCTCCTTCAGAGGCTAATACTCCAGAAGCAAATCCTGACGTTGTAGAGCAGAGAGTTTTGAGTTCAGTTCAGTAGAAACGGTGAAGGGTTGAAGATTGTTTGAGGCTTCCAGGTTGTCTTTGGAACCTTCAACCTTCAACCCTTTGGAACCTTCAACCTTCAACCCTTTGAAACCTTCAACCCTTTGAAACCTTCAACCCTTCCTCGCCATTAGTTCTTTATCCTTTTGTTGCATTTCCATGAGCTCTGGCACAGTTACAAACTTGTAGCCGCGCTTTTTTAATTCCCCCATCAATTGCGGTAAAGCTCGTAGTGTTTTTGAGCGATCGCCACCACCGTCGTGCATCAAGACAATCCCCCCTGTGGAGGCTTCCTTGAGGATGCGGTTAATCAGAACATTGGGATTATGGTAGCGCCAGTCTAGCGAGTCCGCTGACCACATAACGACACCATACTTTTTCTGCTGAGCGTAGGCGGCTAACCCATTATTCAGAATGCCACCAGGTGGCCTAAAGAGATTGGTTTTGACACCAGTGATTTTATAAACTATATCAGCTGTTTTATCTATTTCGTTAGCAGCACCAACCTGGTTGTACCGATGATACTGATGGCTCCATGAATGGTTAGCAATGGCGTGACCCTCAGCAACAATCCGCTTAGCCAGCTGCGGATACTTTTGCACCTGCCTTCCTACAACAAAAAAGGTCGCCTTGACATTGTTTTTCTTAAGGACATCGAGTGCCTGCACTGTCGAACTGGGCCAAGGACCATCATCAAAGGTTAGCGCGATCGGCTTGAGCGTAGCATCTTGCCCACTCGGCTTGTCTAGTGTTCCTTTTGCAACAGCTTTAATGGCACTATTTACCTTGATATCTTTAAACGTTTTTCCCTGAAACTCGGCTGGTATAGGCTTATTGAGCCGTTGTATATTTTCTTGCTGTATCAATTTAGAAATAGCTTGTTTGTATGCCTGATTCGGTTGGGCAACTAAAGCTTTTTCCTGTGAGGTATTTGAGTCGGCTTGCGGATTTAGATTCGGTGTTATTTCCGGTAAAAAACTTCTCGGACTTGCAGACCGAGCGGCTGGTAAGCTACAGCCGGATATAAAACTAAGAGCAGCGGCAATTACAGCCAGCGAGAGGCTGCGTTGCCCAACAAATAGGTGACGGTCTGCCACGTTAATTCTCCTTCACTCCTCATACACAAAGGCGGCAAGTCACAATGGTAATCCCTCAGCTTTTTGATTGGCAGGGGTTAAGGACTACTTCAAGCAGAAGAGGATTGGTTGAGTGCAAATCCTGCTTCTGACCACTATCCCTCCAAGGTAGGAGGCAAACATTTCTCAATTGCGGGACGCTAGCAGGCGATCGCCCAAAGGGCGGTGCCAGAGGCAATTGCTGAACTTGACACCGATTTTCGTTCCCAGGCTAATGAGCCTGTTGCAAGTTACTGGTGAAATCGTAGCGCGTCCGGGAGCTCAACGAGTTTTTTAGAAACAGCGAAGATCCCCTTAGCTGTAATCAGCTCTCCCCTGCGCCTAGCCTTGGCTCGCTCAGATTCTTGTATTGTGCCAACCACAGCGTCAAGCCAAATTTGAGAGCATTTGACCTAATTTAGGCGTGTTCACTCCTAAGAGGACAGTAGTACCATGAGCGAATAGTCCAATACCCAACTTGGTTGCTTTTTAACTGACATGGCAAAGAGAACCTCCTTAAGCTTATGCCTGTTTGCGGGCATCATCATTGCTGGGGTGCCTACCCAAGCCGCGATAACTACAGCACCGACTGTATCACAGCCGCCCTTAACCGCCAAGCACGGTATCGTTAATACTGTTCTCCAGATGGCTGTCGAGCAATCAGCACCCACACAAGCCACGCTAACGCTGGAAGATTTACCGTCTGGATTCACAGAACTTCCTCCAAATATAGCCGCGATGCTTGCTTCCCGGTTAGAGGTTATCAAACAACAACTGGGACAAGAGAATATGAAACCGGAAAACTTCTTTGCCTACGTTAATCCCCAAAATTTCCAAATTGTCTTGGGATTTACAGGAAAGCTTCCCAATCAGTCTGAACAGGCAAGCTTTGATGCGAGTATGGAAAAAGCAAAGCAGCCAGACGTTCAGCAAAAAACCTTGAGTCTGTTGCAGGAGCAGCTAAAAACTTTTGGAGAAGTTAAGGTTACGGAGTATCGTTTGATTCCTGAGCTGAATAACTTGGCGAATGCTTCAACCGGGATGACCTTGGCATTGGAGATGAAAGGTCAACCCCTACGCTTTGACGTGGCGGCATTTCGTCGCAACGCGATGGGAGCGTTGACAGGTGTCATTTATGCCAATGGGGAACAGCCAGCGATAGGGGTAGGAGATTTGGCGCGGAAGCTAGATCAGCGCATTGAACAGGTGTCGGCGAACACCACTCCTTCTAGTGAGGCTAGTGAGGAAAAACCAAGTAGCACATTCACTCCCCCAAGTCAAAAGCCCGATCAACCAACAGGTGGTAGCGTAAGGTGATGCTTCTACACTAATGCTGGGGGCGAGGTCTGTCATAACCACACCGATGTTTGAGCCAGCATCGGAAGGTAAATTACGCCTAATTGCTTAGAACAATTAGGCTTCTTAGCGCAGGCAGACAAAACGTAACAATGAGATAATACATGCAGTGAAGGACTAGCTTTTTTGGTGTTAGCTTTTGCTAGCCATTCCTTGTATTTGGGAGTGCGAAAAATACTCGCAATCGGTGCATCTGTATCAGGATTACTCTGCATCGCCAGTCTGGACATAAACGAGTCATCTACTGCGAGCGGCTGTGTCGGTACGTGTAGCGCGACGCCTAATTTTAAATCAAATCTCTAAACAGTTTATTTGCCAAAGTTTATAGTAATAGATACCCCTGCGAACGGTCTTCTTTGTGCCCTTCGTCCAAATCTTCATGACTTGACAATAGCTCTCCTCAATTATTATGAAGAATTTTTTAGTTACTCTTGCTTTTCGGAGTAAAAAGCATCTTTAAAGCTTTAACTAGTAATAGTTTAAACCAAATTTCAAAAAAATAGAACCTTAAACTACCTAAATATGAGCAATAACATAACCATAGAAATCGCTGGATACAAGGTTCTTACCCAAATCTATGAAAGTGCCAATTCTCTTGTCTATCGAGGTAAAAAAGATCAGGATAACAAGACAGTAATTCTCAAAGTTCTGAAAGAAAACTATCCCACACCGCAAGAACTCACTCGATATAAGCAGGAATATGAAATCACCCGCAATCTGAACACAGAAGGCGTGGTTAAAGCTTATAGCTTAGAACCCTATCAGAAAACTTTAGTCATCATCCTTGAGGATTTTGATGCGTCATCTTTAAAGCAATTGATAAATGGGTATATGGGGGCAGGCACGGGTGTACTGCCCCTACCAAAATTCCTTAGTATTGCCATCAAAACGGCTGAGAGTTTGGGTCAGATTCATAGCAGTAATATTATTCACAAAGATATTAATCCCGCCAATATTGTCTTTAACCCAAAAACCGGGCAACTCAAAATCATCGATTTTAGCATTTCTACGGTACTAAGCCGCGAAAACCCCACGTTGAAAAATCCCAATGTCTTAGAAGGCACATTAGCCTATATGTCGCCAGAGCAAACCGGACGGATGAACCGAACACTAGACTACCGTACAGACTTTTATTCTCTCGGCGTCACCTTCTATGAACTGCTAGCCGGGCAACTACCGTTTGAGACAACTGATGCGCTGGAGTTAGTGCATTGTCATATCGCTAAAGTTCCGTTGTCACCGCATCAGCTTCATCCGAACATTCCTAAAGCTTTGTCAGATATTGTCATGAAGCTGATGGCGAAAACGGCAGAGGAACGATACCAAAGTGCTTGGGGAATTCAAGCCGATCTAGAAGACTGTCTGCATCAAATCCAGACAAAGGGAGAAATTTCAGAATTTCCTCTGGGTTCTCAAGATATTTCAGACAAGTTTCAAATTCCGCAAAAACTCTATGGACGTGAGGCGGAAGTTGAAACCTTACTGGCAGCATTTGACCGAGTAGCAGACAATCCCCAATCCAAAATCGAAATGATGTTGGTAGCGGGTTATTCTGGTATCGGTAAGTCATCATTGGTTGCCGAAATTCATAAACCGAATACCCGACTGTGTGGCTACTTCACAAGTGGCAAATTTGACCAATTTCAGCGGAATATTCCCTACTCGGCTGTTGTCAGTGCCTTTAAGGGATTGGTGCGACAACTGTTAACTGAAAGCGAAGCACAACTTATGCAATGGCGAGAAAAGCTTTTAGCTGCTTTTGGTGCCAACGGTCAAGTCATTATTGACGTAATTCCGGAAGTGGAACTGATTGTCGGCAAACAGCCACCCGTGCCAGAGTTAGGACCAACCGAATCACAAAATCGCTTCAATCTTGTCTTCGGTCAGTTCATCCGAGCCTTTTGCACAAAAGAGCATCCTTTGGTTATCTTTCTGGACGATTTGCAGTGGGCAGACTCTGCCACGCTCAAGTTAATAGAGCTGATGATGACAGATAACGAGACGCAATATCTGTTCCTAATTGG
>NZ_DATNPA010000373.1:0-10328 GCF_036703385.1 Allocoleopsis sp.
CGCACCCATCCTTATCTTCGGCTGGCTGAGTCAACGGCAATTAGTCCGGGGTCTGACATTTGGGGCCGTGAAATAATATGAATTTCCTGAATGTCTGCTACAGATGCTTTTCTTGCTCCTCCCTTACCAAGGGGGGCTGGGGGGGTCGATGTGTAGCATCTGAAAAGGAAATTGATATAGCAGTTAATGACAGCTAGTTAATCTTTTCTTAAATGCATTGATAGGAGCATTTCATGTCAACAGTTGTTTTAAGAGATATCCATAAAAGGTATACCGACACTGAGATCATCAAAGGTGTCGATTTGGACATCAACGATCGCGAGTTTGTAGTTTTCGTCGGCCCATCTGGTTGTGGGAAATCAACCTTACTCCGCATGATTGCCGGACTAGAAGAAATCTCCTCTGGCGATCTATTAATTGATGGAGAGAGAGTCAATGATGTCCCGCCAGATAAACGCGGCTTGGCAATGGTGTTTCAAACCTACGCCCTGTATCCTCACATGACAGTAGCGGAGAATATGGCCTTTAGCCTCCGCCTTGCAGGTGTGCCAAAAGCCCAACGGTTTGAACGGGCGCGAGAGGTTGGTCGCGTCCTGCAACTAGAGCCACTCTTGAATCGAAAGCCCAAAGAACTCTCGGGAGGACAGCGTCAGCGGGTGGCAATTGGTCGTGCTCTGGTGCGTAATCCCAAAGTGTTTTTGTTTGATGAACCGCTGTCAAACTTGGATGCTGCCTTGCGCGTACAGATGCGGCTAGAACTCGCTAGCTTACACGACAGTCTGCAAGCCACCATGATTTACGTGACGCACGATCAGGTTGAGGCAATGACACTTGCCGACAAAATTGTCGTGTTGCAGGGCGGCATTGTGGAACAAGTGGGTTCCCCCCTGGAACTGTACCACCATCCCCGCAATCTATTCGTTGCCGGATTTATCGGTTCACCTAAAATGAACTTCCTGTCGGTTACGGTGTCCGCCGTGAATGACTCTGGTACAACAGTCAAGCTTCCCGGTGACGCCAGCGTGACGATTCCCGTTAAGCCCGGAAGTTTGTCAGTTGGGGACAGAGCAACCTTAGGCATTCGACCCGAACACCTAAGACTCGATCCAAATCATCCAACATTGCCTGGTGAAGTAATGGTTGTGGAACGACTGGGTGGAGAAACGTTTCTCTACGTCAAGATTGCCGATGGCGAGACTCTAATCGTGCAAACCGATGGAGACAATCCCAGCCGGATGCACGATCGCGCGCTCATCCACATTAATGGCGATCTTTGCCATTTGTTCAATCTATACGGTGAATCCATTCCCAAAGCTCGTCGTCACCACCTAATGCATGAATCTCATGAACAGCAATATCAGCACAGAATCAGCCATCAAGCTGAATGAAGCATCCTTGTCTCGGTTGCCTGAAAATGTTCGCGTACCCAAATACGATCGCCATCAAATCACCAACGGAATTGTGCATATTGGGGTTGGTGGATTCCATCGAGCGCATCAGGCGTTATATCTCGATAATTACTTTCATCAAAAACCTGGCAGCGACTGGGGAATCTGCGGGGTTGGATTGCTGGAGTTCGACAAACGGATGCGCGATGCACTTCAATCCCAGGATTGTTTATATACCTTGGTTGAACGTTCACCAGAAGGCGATTCGGCACGCATCATTGGCGCAATTACTCAATATCTGTTTGCACCTGATAATCGGCAAGCCGTGATTGATGCTATGGCAGACCCCAAATGCCGCATCGTCACCCTAACGATTACGGAAGGGGGCTACTACTATGTTGAAGGTAGCGGTGAATTCGATGTCAATCACCCGACCATTCAGTACGATTTGCAACATCCTAATGAGCCGATCGGAGTGTATGGCTTTTTAACAGCAGCACTCGATCAGCGTCGTCAACAGGGATTGGCACCCTTTACCGTGCTATCCTGCGACAACTTGCAAGGCAACGGCAACATTGCACAAAAAATGTTAACGGCATTTGCCCAGCTACGCGATCCAGAGTTGGGACATTGGATTGCTGAAAACGTTGCCTTTCCCAACTGCATGGTCGATCGCATTACTCCCGCCACAACTCCATCAGATATAGAAATGGTGGTTGAACAGTTCGGGATTGAAGATGCTTGGCCGGTTGTAGCAGAGCCATTTTTACAGTGGGTAGTCGAAGATAATTTCAGTGCAGGTAGACCGGATTGGGAAAGCGTTGGTGTTCAGATGACCAACGATGTTCATCCCTACGAGATGATGAAAATCCGGCTGCTTAATGCCAGCCATCTACTAATTGGTTATCTCGGCTCTTTAGCAGGCTATACCTATGTCCATGAAGTTATGGCCGATCCATTGATTCGGGAAGCCGTTGAACAGTTGATGGAAGAAGTAACGCCCACGCTTCAGCCTGTTCCGGGAATTGATTTGGACGATTACAAAAAAACTTTAATTGAACGATTTGCCAATCCTAAAATTCGCGACCAACTTCCGCGTCTGTGCCTCAATAGCTCAGCTAAAATACCAAAATTTGTGCTGGGTTCACTGCGCGACGCACTGCGACAGGAAGATGCGATCGACTACTTGAGCTTAACGATTGCTGCCTGGTTCCGTTACCTCAATGGAAAGGATGACCAAGGCAATCCCATCCCTATTGATGACCCAATGACAGATATCTTGACTCAACGAGCTCGCGAAGGCGGCTCCGATCCCAAACCCTTGCTTAGCCTATCCGAGATTTTTGGAGACTTGGCGCAGTCGTCGCGTTTCGTCGAGGCAGTTACTGCCAAGTTGCACAGCTTGTATGAGTTGGGTGCCAAAGGAACGCTAGCCCGAGCAACACAGGTGCACTAATGGAATCATCAAATTAGTATCAGGATAGGAGGGCGATTGGCTGACGTAGTAATTGGTTTAGATCTGGGCACAGGGGGAGTGCGGATGATCGCAGTTGACCTGCAAGGGAAAATTATTGCTCAAACGACGAGAAGCTATCCCCTGTTAACCCCACAGTCCGGTTGGACAGAGCAAAACCCATTGGATTGGGTTGAAGCCAGTCTAGAGGCTCTATCCAATGTTACTCAACAGCTAGATGGACACAGAGCAATCGCCCTCGGTTTGTCTGGACAAATGCATGGGATGGTTCCACTTGATGCAGAAGGCAGAGTCATCAGAGCAGCAATTTTGTGGAACGACCAGCGCACGGGTAAAGCTGTTGAAGAGATTGAAGTTACTATCTCCCGTCAAGAGTTGATTCAGCGCACTGGAAATCCTGCGATTACAGGGTTTCAGCTTCCAAAGTTAGTATGGTTGCGGACTGAAGAACCGCAAGCCTATGCTCTGCTCCGACATAGCCTGTTACCAAAAGATTATCTCGGATACGTACTGACGGGCGAACGGGTGACAGAGCCGTCTGATGCGTCTGGTGTGGGGTGTTTGAACCTGGCGAGTCGGCAATGGGATACGGATATTCTTAATGCCCTCAATATTAGTCCAGCGTTGTTCCCCACTGTGGTTGAGTCTACTGCGATCGCGGGACGGCTGCGATCGGACATCGCTGCCCGTGTAGGACTTCCGGCGGGATTACCTATAGTCGCCGGAGGAGGCGATAATGCAGCAGCAGCAGTCGGGTTGGGCATTTCATCGAGTAATCTCAATCGAGGGAGTCTGAGTATCGGCACATCAGGTGTAATCTTTGCACCATACGATCGTCCAATTCCCGATCCACAAGGTCGGGTGCATTTGTTCTGCCATGTGGATGGTGGATATCATTTACTAGGTGTGACGTTGGCGGCAGGAGGTTCTTTGCGTTGGTATCGAGACACCTTTGCACCGCAAATTGCCTACACCGATTTGATGGACATGGCAGAAACTTCACTTCCCGGTGCGCGTGGTATTCTATTTCTGCCCCACCTATCAGGAGAACGCAGTCCGCACCTCGATCCAGATACTCGCGGTGCTTGGGTTAATTTGTCATTGGCTCATACGCAGGCGGATCTAATTCGTGCTGTACTAGAGGGTGTGGCCTTCAGCCTGCGAGCAGCGTTGGAAGCAATCGGCGAGCTCACTCCCGTTCATCAACTCTTGGCAACAGGTGGAGGGGCGCGATCGAACATCTGGTTACGAATTTTGGCAGATGTTTTGCAAACCGAACTCATCGCTCCCAAAGCTGAAGAAGGAGCCGCTTATGGAGCAGCAATCCTGGCAATGGTAGGGGTTGGTGCATACCCCAATTTGGAAGCTGCATTTAAGACACTGCCCCAAGGCAGTAATACAGTACAACCACAAGCTAATCCTCTATACGAAGAAGCGTTCAAGCGATACAAGTTACTGTACGAAGCGCTAAAAGCTGTTCGTTGGAGGAAGGCGGAAAGACATTGATGAATGAAAGAAGGTAATGGGTAATGAGAACTCCCAACCAATTACCAATTATAGCAACCGCCAAGGCGGTTAAGTCGCTGTGCGAAGCACGGCTTCCATTGCATCCCTCAGACAGTTGAATTGAGTTAATTGCTTACGAATTCGACTCTTTAACCATGACCAGCATTGCTCAATTTTATTCAGATCGGGTGAATACGATGGCAAGTATTTTAACTGACAACCTGCTGCTTCAATTAATTCAATAATACGCCCACCTTTATGAAATGTAGCATTATCGGCAATAACTATTTGTCCAGGTTTTAGTGATGGTATTAAACAATTTTCTAGCCAAATTTCAAATACAGTTCTGTTACAAGCACCCTCAATAGTAAAAGGAGCGATTATCTGACCATTACAATAGCCAGCAATCATATTAATTCTTCCTTGTCGTTTCCCGCTTTTTAGAGCATTAAATCGTTTCCCCCTTTTATTCCAACCATAGCCATAATCTTCTCTGTTATCCATTCCTGCTTCATCTATATAGACTCTTTCTTATGGTCTATACGTCGCTATCTCTTCTTTAAATTTCAGTCGTTTAACTTCATCTCGCTCTCGATAACCATAAGTTTTTTTTTACGACTAAACCCAATTTTATTAGAATGAAATTGCTCAACTGTTACAGCGACAGATGGTCAGACAGGTCTAGAAAAAGCCAGAAGTCTTATCCCTGACTTAATTGCTGGTTATACTGAAAGGCATGGCGTTCAGTCATCTGGTTTATCGCAGCAATGTAAAGGGAAAGCAACACCATGATGTTGAGTATAGGATATACTGAGATTCAAGCTGAAATTGAGTCTGGTTTAAAAGAAATAATGGCTTCGCAGGGTGCGCTCGTTGTGGCACTGGGAAATTGGAAAACTGGGCAGTGCATTTGCCAAGAAGGTATTGATAGTCCTCTGTTCCCCAATAGCAAAATTAGCATGGCGGTAACAGGCAACGCTAAAGTCATCCAAGCCAAGATGGAGGTTGCCAAGGCGCTCCAGTTTTCAGATAAAATTGATCAGATATTAATTGCACTCTCATCGCAGTGGCACTTAATGAATATTCTCTCGGCAGAAGACTATTTTATTTATTTAGCTCTAGATCGAAAATCTTCCAACATTGCAGATGGTACGTTAAAAATGATGAAGGTTGACAGGAAACTATCGCCACTACTCAATTCATACTTGCCGCTTCCTAGTTTTTAGACAATAAGGGATAGCTACAGGATCTGAGGGGGCGACAAGCGCCCCCCAGCCATCGATATGTAAAGGTTTGAGCAAATTGTGCTATCTCACCAACACAGGCTTGTATACGCTCTTGTTCTTCGGGGGTCATCGTCATTACTCTCAGAAGGAAGATACTGTCTTATTTTGCCCAATTCCAGGCTAGTTTTGCTATCGGGTAGGACAACTGCGCCAACAGACGATTTAATATATGATTATCATTCTCTACCCGAGCCATAAGCGATCACATACCGCTATTTTTGCAAAATTGGGATGCACCCCTGTTACATCCTTTTGATGTGATTACTGTGCCTAGCTTCGTGTATGACACGGAGTTAATGATTTTGACATTGAGTTTTAGCACACACTATCTGTAGCGTGCTTGCGTAAGTCCTGAACTATATGGTTTGGGCATAGGTTTCGCTCCGGCGATGCCGGAGCTATAATCAAGGTCTACTTTCAGTTTATGCCTTAACCGCCTTGGCGGTTGCTATACCAATTACCCATTACCCATTAGCAGTTATAGATGAGGATTTGCTATGATTCCTGAGCGGATCAATCGGCTTAAGGTAGAGCGGGTTGATGAGCTGGCTTAAGGTATTGCTCAAACCATTGGCTGGCTAAACGCGCCACTTCCTCGAGTGCCCCTAACTCCTCAAATAAGTGTGTCGCGTCAGGAATAATCTCAAGCTGCTTTTCACTATGCAGATGCCTGAGTGCGTCCTGATTTTTTTCCAGAACCGGGATGTCGTTTCCGCCTACAATCAGGAGGGTTGGTGCCTTAACGCGAGACAACGCAGAGCCAGCCAAGTCGGGGCATCCGCCGCGAGAGACGATCGCACGAATTCCCTCTGGATGTTCTGCTGCCGCGACCAATGCTGCCGCACTCCCTGTACTGGAACCCAAGAAGCCAATACCCAGGTTCTGGGTTGTTGGGTTCTCAACTAACCAGTTGATCGCACTGGCAATCCGCTCACGCAGGAGGCCGATATCAAAGCGGAGGTGCCTCAGCTGTCGGTCTGTTGCCACCTCCTGAGGGGTGAGTAGGTCAATCAACAGGGTTGCCAGTCCCGCTTGACACAAAACTTGGGTAACGTAGCGATTGCGGGAACTGTCTCGATTGCTGCCACTGCCATTGGCAAACAGAACAACCCCTCGTGCCTTTTCGGGCACTCTTAGATTCCCTGCCAGACGAATCGAGCCAGCAGTGACCGAGACCAGGCACTCTTGTGCGTTGCATGGTGATGTCCTGTTCATTGGCCTATCCTCCTTGTTGGAATGGATTGTGATGTGGACGTATGCGATCGGCTGTTACTGAGTGTACTAGCGTTCTTGCTAGCTCTCTTGCAACCTAGCAACGTCAGTATGGTTGACGATCATAGCCCACCTCAATTGATTTTGGGGTTGCTCACTTTACCTCTGGCTACCAAATACCCTCTTTATAGGGGCTGAGTTGTAACCCGCTTAGCAGATTGCGAACCTCTGCGTCAGTTGTTGGTGAGAAGTTTTCATACCACAGGCTAATCGATTGGAGTGGTTCAGGTGTAATAAGACAGACCACTTGGTCTACTTCTGTCTTCAACTCCTGGCAAGTGGCGTTTGCCGCAACTGGAACAGCGACTACAATCTGTTCAGGTTGCTGTTGATGTAAGGTGGCAATCGCCGCACGTACCGTTGAACCCGTAGCAATGCCGTCATCGACCAAAATAACTGTGCGCTGCTGCACGTTGGGGATAGGGCGACCGCCTCGGTAAGCGCGATCGCGTCGCTTCAATTCCTGCTGTTCTCTTGCAGCAACCCGAGCAATCACTGCCCTGGAAATCCCTAGCCATTTGACCACATCGTTATCAATTACCATCACTTCGCCTCTAGCAATGGCTCCCATCGCCAACTCTTCCTGTCCCGGTACGCCCAGCTTCCGCACCAGGCAGATATCTAAGGGGGCTTTGAGTACTTTTGCCACTTCAAAGGCGACGGATACACCGCCACGAGGAAGCCCCAACACCACTACGTCCGAACGATTGGCATAGGCTGTGAGTTTTTTAGCTAGCAACTGCCCCGCTTCAGTTCGGTCTCGAAATCGTATTTTCATCAACCCCACCTCCCTTACCTGTGTCATTCGATTTTGGATTTGAGATTTTGGATTTTGGATTTTGGATTGACCTCCTTACTGTCATCTAGGAGGGATAAATCCGGGGGCTTGAAACCAGGAAAAATTTTCTTTCTCTCTCTGTTGGCGATCGCTTACTTGATGGCACGCTTGTGCCCCATAGCTTTGTTTAACCCGTTAACGTTGAACGGAGGATTAATTGCTCAATTTTATGAATAGAGTTTGCCTTTGGGGCTAGTATTATGGATTTTATAAGAGTCGGTCTCCCTTAGATTCTGACTTCTGAAGTTGATGGCTCCAGTACCTCGGTTGAGAAAAAGTGTACCATTTATTAATTTTCCTCTGTTCAGCCTGTAGCGATGATTGAAGCTCTAGTTTTTGTATCGATTAATGAGCTTTTGAACCACTCTTACGTTAGCAATTTTTAATTCAAAAATCAACCTCATTAAAAATTAGTTACATTGGCAAAAATGTATTAATAAAAATTGACCAAAAGGGGAGTAGGGAGTAGGGAATCGGGAATAGCGAAAGCACTGGATAGTTATTTCTGCCATGCTGCCCTAGATTGTTCACTCAGAGATAGAACGTGTTACGGGAATTCTTTCAACCACTGATTTTTCCAAAATTCACACACGGCGACGGACGCATTGTAACCATAGGTATAGAGGTGCCATGCAACTGGGGAACTGACTGCGTACTGTGCCTCTCAGGCGGGGAGGGGTACTCCTGACCAAAATGATAGCGTGAAGCGAAGCTATAGCGATCGCGAAGCCTTAGCGACGTAAGGAGCGTCGGAACGAGCGTCAGCGCTACTGCTTACTCTGTTGGAGAAGCCGAAGCGTCGCGCAGATCGCAGATGAAACCAAAGAAAAGCCCCTAATGCGTGAGGTCTAATCTACGGTTAGACGGCAAGCTGATTGATTGTGAATCGTGATTAATGACTTATTCTATCGACATAGACTAGACTGGGATTACTCAGTGAATTACCGTAAAATAAGCGTAACTTTTGTTCTTTGGGGTGCGGGTGCGTCGGCGCATTTTTGCAGGTGAGTTTCCTATTGATTTCAGGCTTCTCTTCTTGATTTCTTCAAGGTTCAGATTAAGAGATAGCCATCCGTGACAGCTTGAAGCGAATATCTAGCTGACTTCAACCAGCCAGAGAATCTTGTTTCGGAGTCAATAGAGCTGAATTCTTACATCCAAAACAGATGAGTAGCCTTTTAAACAAACTCCTGCCTCTTTTAGCCATACGCCGCAAAGAATATTTAACCGTTGATCGGGAATTTAACATTCTCGAAACCTCTATGGCTGTGCAACGGTTTGCTGAATTTCCTGAGGATGTCATCAAGGGACAGGATGTGCGTATCGGGTTTCCCGAACTGCTTGGCCTTGAAGATATCTTAATCGATATCCTTGAAGAACGGCAGACCAGTTTTGAGATACAAGCCATTGCCCGTACTTCTGACCAAGGGACTCCTATCTATGTCGATCTTTGTGCCGTTAAAAATCACTATGATGAAGACTCAAATCATTACTTAATCATATTTTTTGAAGAAGTAACAGAAAGGATGATTTTAGAGCAAAACTTAGTTCAGTCATCCAATGAAAAGAGTCTTTTATTAAGTGCTTTGACAGCATCCAAGGCTTATATCGAAACTATTCTGATTTCGATGGTAGATGCTTTAATCGTTACCACGCCATCCGGAATCATTAAAACTATCAATAGAGCCACTCAACATTTATTAGATTACAGCGAAGAAGAACTCATCGGTCAGCCTCTCTCAAGGGTGACTCGTGAGGATAACATTTTACTCGCTGCTACTCAACCACCACTGTTATTTCAAGAAGCTCTGAATGTTGTAGAAGTCATCTGTCAGACCAAAACAGGAGAAAAACTCGCGATCGCATTTTCCTGTTCTGCGATTCAGACTGATGTAGAGGGCGTACAAAATTATGTCTATGTGGGTCGAGATGTCACCGAGCGTCAGCGAGCACAAAAGCGACTCGCGGTGCAGTATGCTACCACTCGCATTATGTCCGAGTCAGCTACCCCTAGCGAGGCTATCCCCAAAATTCTGCAAGTTATTGGTGAAAACTTAGTATGGGATTTGGGTGAATTCTGGACAGTAGAGGGTGAAGGGGAGAGCCGGAGCTTGAGTGAAGAGAGAGCGGGAGAGGAAGAGATTGGGGGAAGTTCTCAACTCTTTCCCCAAGATGAGCAGCAAGCCTTTACCTCCAGCTTTTTTCCTGCTACGTTATCACCCCCTCATCGCCTGACTAAAGCTGCGGTTACCTCCCCACTCCAGTTCCGGTCACCCTCTCTCCAATTGCGGTGTGTGGAAAGTTGGGTGAGGCCATCCCTTTGCATTTCAGAATTTATTGAGATCAGCCGTCAAACAACTTTGCCTCCAGGGCTTGGGTTGGCAGGTCACGTTTGGGCCTTAGCACAGCAGGCTGATCAGGTCATCACCTCCGGTTACTGGAGTACCGATATTGTCGAGGACACCCATTGCCAACGCTCCGAGCAAGCCTCTCTTGCCGGACTGCATGGCGCATTTGCAATTCCCATCCAGAGTGACGGTGAAGTTTTGGGAGTAATTGCGTTC
>NZ_DATNPA010000374.1:0-6894 GCF_036703385.1 Allocoleopsis sp.
GCTCGATTTTTAGCCGATCGCTTTACAGGGCTTTACAACAGTTACAATCACAGGGTCAACAAGGCATCTTATTTATTCCCCGGCGGGGACACAGTACTTTTGTATCTTGTCGGAGTTGTGGCTATGTCGTGGAATGCCCTAATTGTGATGTTTCGCTTTCTTATCACTACACCCACGAAGGAGCGACTCAATTACTGCGATGCCACTACTGTAACTACAGCCAACTCCATCCCCGCCATTGTCCCGAATGCAGTTCTCCCTACCTGAAATTCTTCGGCAGTGGTACCCAGCGCCTTGCCCAAGAGTTAACCCAGCAATTTCCCCAGTTGCGTATCATTCGATTTGATAGCGACACGACCCGGACTAAGGGTGCACACCGAACACTGCTGACCAAATTTGCGAATGGGGAGGCTGACCTTTTAATAGGTACACAAATGCTCACCAAAGGGTTAGATATTGCTCAGGTAACCCTAGTCGGTGTTGTGTCCGCTGATGGACTGCTGAATTTGGCGGACTACAGAGCCGCCGAACGGACATTTCAAACGCTCACTCAGGTTGCAGGGCGTGCGGGTCGCGGCGATGACCCTGGTCGAGTGATTATTCAAACTTACTCTCCACAACATCCCGTGATTCAGACCGTAAAACGTCACGACTATGAGTCGTTTGCTCAGACAGAATTAGAACAACGCGCAGCACTCCAATATCCCCCCTATGGGCATCTGATTCTCTTGCGGTTGAGTGGTCTGGATGCAGCAGATGTAGAGCATACGGCTGAGGACTTAGCAGATAGATTAAGTGTGGCTGGGTCAGGGTATGAAATTTTGGGGCCAGCACCCGCGAGTATTATGCGGGTTGCTCGTCGTTATCGGTGGCAGATTTTGCTGAAGTTTCCGCCAGATGTGCCTGTAGAGTTACCGAACTTTGCACAGTTGCGTGACCTTTGTCCTCAAGATATTAGCCTCACTATTGATGTTGACCCGTTGAATATGATGTAAATAGGAAGGACAATCTATATCCCCCCTATTCTCCTTCAAAATCTGTCTATAATAGCCCCAATTTCTGCAATTCTGTAAACCTTGCGTCAGTCCTATTCAATCTCTAATTTTCCTTGATGTTTTATAGTTCAATATGACTCCTCTAACTGTTGCTTCAGATATCACATCTAATAGCATTCCTAAATGGCAACCCGCTACGTGGAAAGATTATGTAGCCTATTACGAAGATCCAAATTTGGATGAAGTCAGAGTCTTTTTTGATCGGGGGTATCTTTTTGTTGATATGGGTAATGAAGGAATTAATCATTCTAGATTTGCTAGGCTTTTTGCCATGCTGTTTGGTTTTTGGTTTGCTCGTAAACCAGAGCAAATTGCTGAAGATTTGGGAGGCTGTGTCATTGAAAAACCTGAAACACAAGGTGCATCTCCCGATATAGTTCTCTATATGGGGGAAGAAATTCCCCAGTGGCAGGAAGGAGAGCCACGTCGAATTAATCTAAATAAGTGGCGAGTTCCTAATTTGGTGGGGGAAGTTGCAGATACGACGTTGGCAACGGATTTGGATGAAAAAAAACGGCTTTATTCAGCATTGCAAATCCCTGAATATTGGGTGATAGATATTAAAGGCGAACGGGTATTAGCGTTTTATTTACAGGAGAATGGCAAGTATCAACAAATTGAAAATTCTGTAGCTCTGGAAGGGTTACCAATTTTTTTGTTAGAGCAGACGTTAGCACAGATGAATCAGGGAACTAATGTAACTGCGGCGCTTTGGTTTGCTCAACAGATTGCTAATTTGTAGGGATTGGAGAGTATCTATATATCTGGATTTAGTAAAAATTGCCAAGGAGAATCGATCGCAATGGTAGCTTCTACAGTAGTCTCAAATCAATCGCCAGTCATCTCTCTAGAAGAGTGGATGGAAAATCCCCCGGTTGCCACAGAATGGGTAGGTGGGGAATTATTAGAGAAAAATGGAATGACGCTAAAGCATAGTCGGATTCAATCTAAACTCTCCTTTTACTGGAGAAGTTACAAAGACTCCAGCGGACAAGGAGGAGAAGTTTATACAGAAGTCCCCTGTCGCACTAACAAGCAAGGTCGTTCTCCTGATGTTGCCTATCTCACTCCAGAATTAGTTGCCCAATATGGTGATGCTAAAGTACTTCCCCAGAGTTTTCCCCTGAGTGCTGAAATCGTTTCACCTACAGATTTGGCTGAAGATGTAATTGCTAAAGCTCAAGAATATTTGCTCTCTGGCGGTGCAGAAGTTTGGCTCGTATTTCCTGAAAGTCGTTGGATTATTGTTACTACTCAAACCAAAAGACTAGTGTTTGTTTCTGGTGAAATAGTTAGCACGCAAAGTGTCTTACCCGGTTTCAATGTGGCAGTCGATGAATTATTAGCTTGAAGTCTTTGCCTATTGAACAATCAGTGGAGGCAACATATCTTGAAGTGTGATTGCAATATCAGGAAACTGCAACGGCGAAACACTCGCTCCTTCTGAAAAAATTACTTCGCTCTGATATCCCTCCTGAGTGGATTCTCGAAATACGTGCAGTTTGCGGTCAATAAGATCTAGCACCCAATAATCTGCAATACCTGACTTAGCATAAGCTTTCGCTTTCGTTTCGCGATCGTATTTCAGGCTACTATCTGCTACCTCAATGATTAGATAGACTTCCGATGGAGTAGGATGGTGGTCAGCGTAGTCCAGTGGGTCAAGTCTGACTACTGCAATATCCGGTTCTGGCTCTGAAAAATTGTCTAATTGGATTGGGTCTTCTTTTCGTATCCATGCCTGTTGTCCCAAACGGTTTTGCAGTAACCGAGAAATGCGACCCACTGCTGAAGTATGGGCAGTTCCTTTAGCACTCATCCTGATAATCTGTCCCGCGATTAATTCAACTCGTTCCTCTGGATGAAAAATCCCAGCAGCTGCCATCTGATAGTATTCCTCAACTGTCCAAAGGCGAAGAGTGAAAGGCGCTTCTGTCGTCTGCATAGTTTGGATGCCGAACTCATCAAGCACTGAAGGCGTTTAAACTATAGTAGCGAACCAAAAGAGCGATCGCATCTCTAAACACCAGCCAAGCTGATCACCTCAATCGCTTGCCCTAGCCGCCACCGCTAACCGCTCTAACTGCTAAAGTATCGGTAGTTATTAATCCCATCAATATGACCCAGGAACAACCAACCTCAATTGCAGGTATCTACGAAGTCTGTATTGGTGTTCGCGACCCCATACCAATGATTCAATATTGGGAGCAATTCGGCTATCGAATTGGTCGGATCGGTGAATTATCCGCACCAGAAGTCAACAAGTTGTATGGAGTCAATTCATCGTTGCGATCGATTCGACTTTACCACCAAGATGCCGATCATGGCCTAATCCGCTTAATGGTTTGGGAAAACCCCACCAATGAAGGGTTGCAAATGGGTTCAATGAAGGTCAAAGGAAACCGTTGGGCAACCACATTAACAGCTGATATTTTGAATATTCTCAATCATGTTGAAGAGGCGGTAGCAGCTGGTTTACCTGTTAAGTATACAAATCCGTTATGGGAAATTATCTATAAAAGAGAGAGGGAGAGCCGTCCTTTTGTCGATCCAACTGTTGGAGTGCGAGAAATGATGCTGCTTCAACCGTTGACTCGGCAAGTTTTTTTTGAACGGTTCAACTATACTCTACCCGATTACGGGAAGATTAATGAGAGCGCAATGTTCAAGACTAGCCAGATTACCCATATGGGAATGGTTATTCAAGATGGCAGCAAGGAAACGCTCAGATTTTATGATGAAATCCTGGGATTACTTCGCGTGCGTGATGATGTAGAAATAAAAACGACTTATGAAACCTCTGAAGCCGGTCGTTTGATTTTTGACCTTCAGCCTAAAGAAGGGTTCTTAGTAACCGCATTTGATGACCCTCGCTCGTCGAAATCTGATTTTATGGCTGCACGTTCTGGAAGACTTTATATCATTCGGTTTCCTGATTCTATCAATTTAGCTGAACGATTTGATAAAGCAAAGCCAGGTTGTTTAGGGGTGTCCTTGTACACCTATCGGGCGCAGGGATTGGAAGTCTATTTCAACCGAGTGAAAGCGAGTGCGGCTGAAAAGGTTACAGAAATTATAGGTAACGAGTTTGGGGAAAAAAGTTTTTCCTTTGTCGCACCCGATGGCTACTTCTGGTCATTGGTATCTGATTAGGATGTGCCTCGTCACTCTATTTTTATAGCCCTTCTCGATTGGATGAGATACAGTCTGACCTCTCTGGAAAACCTCTCTCCTAGTAGGAGAGAGGCTTTGATTCTTACTCCCGCAACCCTTGTAGGGAAGGGGTTGGGGGTTAGGTTTTCTGCTGTGTACTTCACCCAACTGAGAACTGCTATAATTTAGATCTTGTACCCTTTTCTCCAACAGGCAGGACGCCCATCCCACAGACGATATAGAGACTTTTCTGACGAGGTAGGCATGATGCCTCGCCCCGTGAAAAGCTCACTTGAGACTGATGCTAGATGTGAATTTAACGTAGACGCGTAGCGGCTTGCCGCAGCGTCCCACAGAGGCACAGAGTACTCAGAGAGTTAGGGAAGGGGAGAGATGAGGTTGAGTTTTTCGCTTCTACAGAGGGAAAGCAGACTGATTTTAATCAATTATTCTTCTTCGGGTTCTGGAATTGGGAATCTTTCCCCAGCTAAATAAGCTTCAAAGTGTTTTTGGAAGTATGTCCAAGAGGTCATATCTGCGTCTAATGGACTTTTTGGAGCATTTTTATATAAAGGGATACGGGTATTGATTTCATCCTGGAGCAATTCGGGTAAGTCGGTAAAATTATTCACTTTGAGACCACTCGCACTATAGATGAGATGTCCTGCTTTATTTCCCATCTTCATCCAGGGTACCCAGGGACCAATTCTATCCCAACTCAGGTATAGTTGCGAAACTGAGGGCAGTTCTGGATTGAGCAAATCTGCTGTCGGAACTGTTAGTTTAAATAATTCAACGGCTTGATAGGTTGGATTGGGACTGTAATCAATAAATTTCGGGTCTTCTGCTAGGGGGTTTGGGTACTTAGCAAATAAGTCGAAAACGAAGGTTGTGATGTCACCATTGACGTAAGCGGGGAATGTTCCTTTAAAGCGTCCTTCCACGGGGTTGTTCACAACATGCACAACAGTCAGTGTCTCCCCTGTCCAGGGATTTTCCCGTTTGTGGAGAATTTCGCCTGTATCTGGGTCAAGATAGTAAGTTAGTTCCCTGGAGGTAAAATTCCAACTGCTTTCGGTATCTGCAATACATCTGCTAACATTCATTCCTACCATCTTGAAGAGGCGCTTTTTGGGTTCATCGGGCACAAAGGCGTAGATTGAACCTGTCCAGGCAAGAAATGTCTGTGTGCCATCAAGTGAACAACGTACCTTGACCCAGTCTCTGGCCTCAAACTCCCGGAGTGAATTAATCATTTATGAGACTCCTGATAATACTTACCAAAACTTAACAAAAAAAAGAGGCTACAGAACAGGTAATCTCGATTTCGGATTTATAAACAAGAAGGAGTTGTCGCAAGGCTTATGGAAGCAAACACCGATCGCATAGACTCATTCAGGGCTTTGGCACTTCAGGTAACGTGCCATGCCGTTAACCAGGCGCGTGATCGGACTGAGGCGCGATCGCTCATGCAACAAACCATCAAGCGATTGGGGCAACAAATTGCTGCTAGTATCGCCTTTATTGGATTTGATTGCCGATTGATCGTGCTACCTGAGTACTTCCTGACGGGGTTCCCGATGGGAGAGTCGCTGGCGAGTTGGGCACAAAAAGCCTGTCTAGAAATGGCTGGTGCTGAATATGAAGCACTCGGTCAGATTGCACAGAAAAACCAAATTTTTCTAGCTGGCAACGCCTATGAAATCGATCGCAATTTTCCGGGGTTGTACTTCCAGACGTGCTTCGTCCTCGACCCATCGGGTTCAATAGTCTTGCGATATCGGCGACTCAATTCCATGTTTGCCCCTACGCCACACGATGTCTGGGATAAGTATCTCGACTGCTATGGTTTGGATGGTGTGTTTCCGGTTGCTAAGACTGCGATCGGCAATTTAGCCGCACTGGCATCGGAAGAAATCCTCTATCCTGAAGTAGCGCGGTGCTTAGCCTTGCGCGGGGCGGAAATTTTTCTGCACTCGACTTCAGAAGTGTATGGTAAAGAGCGATCGCCTAAAGAAGCTGCAAAAATTTCTCGCGCTGTAGAAAATATGGCTTATATTGTATCAGCCAATACAGCAGGTATTGCTAATATCCCAATTCCAATAGCCTCCGCTGACGGCGGTTCTAAGATTATTGACTATCGGGGCATCGTTTTAGCCGAGACGGGTTCGGGAGAAAGCATGGCGGCGTTTGCTGAGATTGATTTAGAGGCGTTGCGCCGATACCGCCGTCGTCCGGGACTGAATAACCTGCTCTCGCGACAGCGGTTAGAACTGTATGCTGAGAGCTACCGTCAGTCTCACTTTTACCCTGCCAATACTATGCTTGAGGGAGAAGTAGACCGCAAACACTTTATTCAAACTCAGCGAGAAACCATTGAGCGTTTAGCGAAGCTGGGGATAATTTGAGAGATGACATTCAGTTTCGTTTCAATCCCTGATAGGGATTAGAGGTGATTTCAACCAGATTACCCAGTATTTTTGCTGATTGAAATCCTCGTTTCAATCCCTGATAGGGATTAGAGGTGATTTCAACCAATCAGATTGCCTCTAGAAAAATCCTGAGCCTTGTTTCAATCCCTGATAGGGATTAGAGGTGATTTCAACCCGCAGCGATGGCAGCCGTTGCCGCTTGCTCTGCTCCCGTTTCAATCCCTGATAGGGATTAGAGGTGATTTCAACCTGGC
>NZ_DATNPA010000375.1:0-12943 GCF_036703385.1 Allocoleopsis sp.
TTGGAAGTTGTTCCTTCAGTATTGGCGTAATGGTGTGGTCGAAGAAAACTACCCTTTGTAGTAAAGTTTCATTGCATTATCGTAATATCGCTGGTTGCAATGTATTGTTGTCTTGTGTAATCGCCAAGCAGCTATCTTTGGGTCGCGCTTAGAGAATACAGAAGCGATCGCACTTGAGTTCTCCATCGGCATAAAACTCAAGAATTGGGAAAGCCTGCGACAACGAAGAGATTTCCTGCATAAATGGCAAGGCTATGGGTGATAAGTAGTATAGGCTACCAACTGCAAGCAGGACACTTAACCTGAATGGCACTGACTTAAGCAAAAAGTAGTCGTTCTTTGGACAAAACCCAGATTGGGGGGTCTCCCCCCAAACCCCCCGCTGGGGGACGGAGTGCCTACCTAGAGACCCCCTGCACAAGGGTTGGTTGGTGAGTGAGGAAAGTTCTTAAGTCAGTGACATTCCACTTATACCTAACGGTTCATAGTTCATAGAGTCAAGCCATGAGCAATGAACTATCAACCCTGAACATCTTGTCCCGGCTTAAACGGGTAGCCGTAGTACAGCTCCGTAGCAAAAGCTGACTTTGACAAGATAGTCCATAAAGCCAATTACCAACGAAAGCCTGAAAGCGGCTTTTCTCCCCTCTCCTTTCATTGTTTAGAAAAATTTCACTCTAGTTGTTAGATTGCATCTACCTAGGGGAATACTGAAACTAGTTGCTAGGTGTATTTTATGCGGCGTCTTAATAATCGTGCCTTCGACATCCTTCTCAAAGAACTAGATAGTTGCTCCACCAATGATCAGCTCAGTCAAGCCGAAAAGAAGATTGTTCTGAAACGTTTACAACAGCTGCGACAGCAAGACGGCTCACCCGCGTCTTTAGAAGAGATACGCGAGGCGATTGTCGATTTATTTCCTCACTTCAATGAAAAGGTACTTAAACAAGCGGCAAAAGCCAATCAACCGCCTGGTCTGTTCAGCAAACTAAAATGGACAGCTATCTTTTTAGCGGGTTCTGCTGGAGTGGTTTGGGTGGCGAATTTACCCTACCCCATGATTCGCTGGCCTGTTGCTAGAACGGCACCCATACTGCTACTACCTAGCTACATGAGTATGGATTATCACTATCGTCAGGCGATCGCTCAAGTTGAGCAAGCCGATCAGTTAGTCAACCATGCCACCAGCCCCGCTGATTTTGAGTTAGGCGCGAAAAAAGTTAAAGCCGCACAAAAGCACCTGGATGCTCTACCCGTGTGGTTTTTAGGCTACTGGCCTCGATATACCTTTTGGTTTGGGTGGCAATTTACTCTTGATGAATTTAAAACAGCTCGTGCCACAGTAGGGCGCATGGATGCCCAACTATTCCAAGAAAAAAATGCTCAGACTCAGTTAATTCAAGCAGAGCAAGCCCTCAACACAGCCAAACAGCAATACCAAAAGGCACAGACAATCGCAGAAAAACAGCAAGCCAATGCTTCTTGGCAAGCTGCCCTCGACAAATTAGAGCAAATTCCCCCGGAAACTCTGGCCGGTAAACAAGCAAAAACCAGACTCAAAGCCGATGCGCGTGATTTTGACAAGGTGGGGGGTAGTACCTTAATCGCAGCTGCCCAGGAATTTGCCCTACAAGCTGAGAAAGTTGGAGAAAATCCCAACCTTGAGTGGGAGCAAGTCCAAGCCCTGTGGCAAGAAGCAATTAACCGACTCAAGCAAGTTTCCTTGCAAGACCCTAGTTATGGGGAAGCACAAAAGTTACTTGCCGAGTATCAAACTAATTTAGGTCTTGCGCAAGCAAAACGCAAAGCACCCGATAGTTCTAACAGTGATAAGTTAATCACAGCTGCCAAGCAATTTGCCTTCGCTGCCGCTAAAGCGGGGCTAAATCCTCCCCATACGGCTTCAGAGTGGCAACAAGTCATCCAGTTATGGCAACAAGCCATTGATCAACTGCAAAAGATTCAAGTCCAAGACTCTACCTATGTAGAAGCCCAAAAACTACTGGCAACCTACCAAACCAATCTGGGCACTATCCAAACACGAATGCAAGCTGAGCAAGATGCTGTAAATGCCCTTCAAGCTGCCAAGCAGGCAATTCAGCAATTTACAGCCTCCCCGCCCTCGGATCTAAACCAGTGGAATAGCCAGCTACAGGGCATTATTAATCAACTAGAAACGGTCAAAGCTGGGACAACATCCTATCAAGAAGCCCAACAACTGCGACAATTTGCGCAGAAAAGGGTTAAGCAATAACTTTAAACCTTCCGAATAACAAGTCAAAGCTAAAACCCCTATACTTTCCACCTATTAAAAAGAGGGAGTATGGGGGTTTGCAGCCTCAACTCGGTGCTTGACGCCTAGCCAAGTTCATTACTTTATACAAATAACCCTTGCAACTTAGCAGGGAACTATCCCTTTGTTTTGTACGATAAGTTGATAGAGCAGGTTAAGGGAATCTGCCTGACCCAGGGCAATGCCCTAAGGATAACTATGCTTAAAAATACACTAGGCGGCGCGCTCGCTGTTCGCACTCTCTCAAGACGACCCGATTGACTACAAGTGAGCCGGTCATTAGGGAAAACCTGGCAACCCAGATAATCGGTGCCGTGTAACCTCAATAATGCCTGGATACAGCCCAAAACCTATTGATGAATATTACGACTTCCGTGCTGGCTAGCTTACTACAAGCCATGCCCCAACTGCGGCAACAAGTATATTTCAAGTCTTCTTTGACTGCACTCTCCCATGCTATGGAAGATCAGGTCTTGGCGGGTTCAGATCAGCCGTTGATCATTGCTAATTTTCAACGAGAGCGATTCTACCGTCAGGAAGCACACCGATACCGACGAATTGCCAAACGGACATCTCAGTTGTATGTCCTAGCTGCACCGGAAACAGACTTTAAAAATAGCTCGGAGGTTCACGAAACTGTAGCCTTAGCTCCAGAAGATGACCTGAGTCAAGAGTGGCATTTAGTGGTGATTGGGCAGCATTACGCGAATTGCTTGATTTGTCGGGAGCGACTGACACCCGTCGCTGACAGTACCAATTCAGAGATGGACACATCGCGGCGCTTTGAGGGCATCTGGACGTTTGAGCGAAACGTCAGCAAGAAAGCGGCTGAGTTACTCTTGAATTGCATTGAGGTTTACCGACCTGAACTGGCGGCAAAGATAGCAGAGGCGAAATCCCGGTATTTAGGAGATTCTGCCCTGGCTGACACGTCAATATCGTTTCTCCCAGAGTCTCTCAATCCAGACCCCTTTGTTCATCGCCTGGTGACTTACTTGCAGGCGGGTCAGTACAAATTGCTCAAAGCCTATCGCTCAATCTCGGCTCAGGAACAGAAAGAGCGGCTGGTCAACTCGATTACAGCGGCGATTCGGCGCAGTCTTAACCCCAATGAAATTCTTGAAGTCGCTGTGCAAGAGTTGGGGCAAGCCATCGGGTCTTGTCGCTGTGTGATTTACTGCTGCAAGGCAACAGATGCTGCCACCACCATTAGCCATGAGTTCTTAAAGCCGACAGAGCAGGGTGAGGTAAAGCTTGCTCCTACACAGGGACAGAGTTGGCCCTTACAAGATAATGGCCTATTTCAGGAGGTTGTACAGCATCAAGAACCTGTTTATGTAGAAAACACGCAAGACGATCCTCGCCTTAACGGTAGGAAAGACTCACGACAACCACAGGCTGAACGCAGAACGGCAAAGTCTAAAGGGAATGCTCGCAATTCGCGAACCACCCCTTTAAAAAATCTCATCCAGCAGTTTTCGATTCGCTCTGTGCTAATGGTGCCGATGTTGTATCAGGGTCAGTTGTTGGGGATGGTAGAGTTACACCATTGTGGAGAACAGCCTTATCGATGGAAAGAGGATGAACTGGCACTCGTGGAAGCGATCGCAACTCAAGTCGGTGTTGCCCTGATTCAAGCCCAAGCTTACGCCAATTTGGAAGATTTGAACCAGCAGTTAGAAGCGCTTGACCGGACTCGTAGCAACTTAGTCGCTATCACCGGTCACGAACTACGCACCCCCCTGTCCACTATACAGGTCTGCCTAGAAAGTCTCGCCAGTGAACCTGATATGTCCCCTGAGTTGCGTCAGATTATGCTCAATACTGCTCTGACCGACGCCGAACGAATGCGGAAACTCATTCAAGATTTCCTCACCCTCTCACGCTTAGAAAGTGGTCGCGTGCAATGGCATCCAGAACCTCTATCCTTGCAAGAATGTGTTGAGCTTGCCCTCAGTCATATCCGTGCTCGTCGGTCTGAGAGTGAGCTACCGCAAATCACAATCCAAGTGCCAGAAGACCTCCCCCTAGTTCGTGCAGATGGTGAGTGGCTCGTAGAAGCCCTAGCTAAACTACTAGATAATGCCTGTAAATTTACCACCCCTCAGGGGCAAGTCATGATTAGAACCCAGAGTAACGGGAGTTCCATGCTAGAAGTCACAGTAGCCGATACGGGACGTGGCATCGAACCTAACCGTCTGGAAGATGTCTTCGATCGCTTCTATCAGGAAGAAGGTGCCCTACGACGAACAGCTGGCGGCACAGGTCTTGGATTAGCAATTTGTCGTCAAATTGTCAAGGGTTGGGGCGGTGAAATTTGGGCAGACTCAGCAGGCAAAGACCAGGGAAGTCAATTTCACTTCACTGTGCCGATTAGCAGTCGTCCCCCAGAAACGAAGAGAGCAACAGATGGTGGACAACCCTCAAAACGTGAAATCAAGTGAGCCAGGATTAGAGGTTATAGCAGCGGATTTGGTATCAGATAGAAACAGAAATTAATTCGGTGTCTTGACACAGGAGTACAACTTCCTGTGTCATCTTTGCACTGCGTCTTTGTTAACTAAACCTGAAATCAGAAGACGAGCGCTTTGGTAAGCAGATAGTGAATTGGGTACCCTTCTCTTCCTTGCTTTCCACAGCGACTTTACCACCATGCAGATCAACACACGCTTTGACGATCGCCAAGCCTAAGCCAGTTCCAGGAATCGTTCCCACATTACTACCACGACTGAACGATTGGAATAATTGAGATTGCTCCTGGGCGGGTATACCGATGCCTTCATCTTTCACCTCAATCACAACATGGGTCTCGTTCCCAGTCAGATGAACTTCAATCTCGCCGCCATCAGTTGAGTATTTGATCGCATTTGACAGCAGATTGACCAGAATCAGCCGCAGCAGTTGCTGATCGCCCCAAAATCCTTTGGTATTTCCTGTAATTTTGAAGATCAATTCGTGGCGATCGCTAATAGTCTGTCGCTGTTCCTCAATCAGATCTGAGATAAATTGCAATAGCTCAAAAGGCATGGGTGCAAAGTTCGCCTTGCCTGCTTCAAATGTCTCAATCACTAGCAAATCATCGACCAGTTGAGTCATTTGTCTGGCTTTGACCTCAATCATCTGCAAGAACTGCTGCTGCTGAGATTCGGGCAGTTTATTGCTATGCAATTTCAATGTCGAGGCAGCTGCCAAAATCGCAGCTAGAGGACTTCGATATTCGTGGGAGACTGTTGTCACCAGTTGGGAGCGAACGCCATTGAGTTGCTTCTCGGTCTCTAAAGCCTCAATCGCTTGAGTCAGTTGCTCAGACTGTTGAACAGCGATTGCCAACTGACTTGCTAAATCCTTAAGAAAACTGACCTCATCTGTCTGCCACTGCCGTTTGCTGGAATTTTGGCAGACAACTAGCAAACCCCAAACGTCAGGAGTCGGATGTTGGGAGTCGGGGGTGGATGATTGGATCAGGATGGGAGTCAGTAGATAGGTCTCTTTTTTCCGGTTTTGTGAAACAAGAATCGTTGCTTCACCTGTCTCATGAGTGGCGGCTGTTTGCCTACTATTCAAGGTAGACGGGTAATTTTCGGTTAAAAATGACAAAAACTGCGGGATTGGCTCGTGACCCTCACCACTCAAGCCTGTTTGACAACGCTTGGTTAGAGTTGGGGCAACCGCTTCACGACCGAGATCCGTATTGTGAGTTGGGGTGACCTGGTACACCACCACACGATCGCATTCTAATAAGTGTTGCACTTCTGTGACAGCCGTTTGCAGAATTTGCTCCAAATCCAGCGATCGATGAAGGCGGAGGGCAACTTCTGCCGTTAAGTGCCGCCCCTGTTGCTGGCTGAACTGATGTTGCAGATGGGATTTTTGGATGACGTTGCGAACAGTGAGTTGCAGAACATCGGGCTCTAAATCTTGCTTGATCAGATAATCCTGAACACCTCGCTTCATGGCCTGCACAGCCACCCGCTCATCACCCTGTCCAGTCAGCATAATCACGGGAAGGAAAGTGTCCGACTGCTGCTTGAGTTCATCTAAGAACTCAAGCCCAGTCATATCTGGCAAGTGAAAGTCAAGCAAAATGGCATCACAATGCTGGTTCTGACAGAGTGCCAACCCCACCTCTGCCGAGCCTGCCTCGATAAACTGGTAAGACTGATCCGGATCGCTGGAAAGATACTCGCGGTAAACTTCTCGATCTTCCTGACAGTCATCAGTAATTAAAAGGGTCCAAACAGTTGACATAGAAGGAAACTGTTATAGGCTTCTTCCACCTTAAGGATGCCACAAATTACACAATTGCAAAGGAAATCTAAAGAAAATTAAAAACCTCATAATCATTGCTTAACTTCCATTGCGCCCGTTCGTCGGAGGAATGTTGGTTTGTAGCCAATAATCTACAAATGCCTGAACGGTTCTCTCCAGTTCATCTGAATCCACAGGCTTGATCAAATAGCCATTTGCCCCATTCTGGTAGCAGAATTCAACATCCTTGGGATTGGAGGAAGTCGTAAAGACGACAATCGGTATTTCCTTTAAACTCTGGTCTTGCTTAAGCTGTTCTAGCACCTCACGACCATCCATGCCGGGTAAGTTCAGGTCAAGCAAAATCACTGAGGGACGAGACGAAGAATGCTGCTCGCTACACTCTCCATCTTGGTAAACAAAATCTAAAACCTTATCTCCATTTGTGCAGCGATGGATTGGATTTTGCACCTTCATCTGCTGCATCAGCAGATGAAGTACCTCAAAATCCTCATCGCTGTCTTCAGCAACTAGCAAGGGGTTAAATGATTGCGTCATCACTTTGTATTGCTAAACACTAATTTTATTTCAATATATTAAGATATATTTAACTATATTGCAAAAACTTAACATAATCAAGGGTATGAGGTGAGGCTTTACACACCACAGAACTTACGCAAAAACGCTCTGTTTCCTATTATTTCTCAGTGTTCTCTGAGTCCTCAGTGGTTCTTTTTTCCGGATTGTGCGTAAGACCGGACAGGATTGCCAACGGTGGTTTACAGTTCAGCCATGTCATTCATACGTTGCCTGCACTGGCAGTCTAAAAATTTAATCTTTTCGTTACAAACTTCCTGTAAGCTAATTTTTAGCAAGATTTTGTTTACATTCATACATTTGCAAGGTTGACCTGTCCTATGCCATTTACGATTGATTCAGCTAGAGGGATCTTCCCTGGTACTTTGTCTGCCGATGCCGTTCCAGCGACGATCGCCCGGTTCAATCAACTTAGCGTCGAAGATCAACTAGCTTTAATTTGGTTTGCCTACCTTGAAATGGGTAAAACTATCACAATTGCCGCACCGGGAGCAGCCAGCATGGTGCTGGCAGAGGGAACCTTAAATCAAATCCGCCAGATGTCTGCCCTAGAGCAATCGCAGGCGATGTGCGACTTAGCAAACCGAGCAGATACTCCAATTTGCCGGGCTTATGCCACCTGGAGCGCCAATATTAAGCTGGGGTTTTGGTATCAGCTTGGGCAATGGATGGATCAGGGAATTGTGGCACCGATTCCAGAAGGATATAAGCTCTCTGCCAATGCCTCGGCTGTACTGCAAGCAATTCGAGAGCTTGATCCAGGACAGCAAATCACCGTGTTACGAAATGCAGTTGTGGATATGGGGTATGATTCCGGCAAACTGGGCACTTACACGCCAGTTTCCGAGCCAGTTGCTCCACCCAAGGAGATTGCTCAACGCTCACAGGTGCAGATTCAAGGCGTGACCAACCCGACTGTCCTCAGTTACATGAACAACCTGAACGCCAATGACTTTGATGCACTCATTCAACTTTTTACACCGGATGGTGCGCTGCAACCTCCCTTCCAAAAACCGATCGTCGGTAAAGATGCTGTCCTGCGGTTTTTCAGAGAAGATTGCCAGAATCTTAAGTTGATGCCAGAGCAGGGAGTCTGTGAACCCACGGAAGATGGGTACACCCAGATCAAAGTCACCGGCAAAGTGCAAACTCCGTGGTTTGGTGCCAATGTGGGTATGAATATGGCTTGGCGATTCTTGCTTGATCCTCAAGACAAAATTTACTTTGTGGCGATCGACTTACTGGCTTCTCCTAAGGAGTTGTTAAATCTGGCTCGTTAGAAGTAGAAACGATGAGCAATTAATTCGATCTCTATCAAAAAGCGCTCTTTTGGAGAGCGCTTTTTAATCAGATAAGTGTTGGAGCAAGAGTTTATAGCGTTTCTCGGATTCATGAGGTACATACTATCTCACTGTCTCTTTTTACACAGGAGAAGAGAAAAAAGTTACTATCTCTCACCAGTATGAGAATTGCTATATAGACGAGCAATAAACAAACAATGCAAACTTTTACCTCACAGCAGCTTACTCTCAAAAGTGAGAACTTGAGCGGGTTGCTTTTGGCGATTACCATTCTAAGTCTTTGGGTGATTAGCTTAGTTGGGTTGCTCTGGGCTCCGCTCTCAACGGTTTCGTTGGGTTGGATTATTTTGGCTGTTTTAGGACGTACTTTTTTACAGACAGGATTATTTGTGATTGCCCATGATGCCATGCATGTCAACTTAAGCCCGTACAACAAGCGACTCAATGACATCATGGGCACCGTCGCTGTCAGCCTTTATGCCTGCTTGCCCTATCAGCAGTGTTGTATCAATCACAGAAAACATCACCAACACCCAGCTCAAATCGGTGATCCAGACTTTCATGATGGCATCCACGATCATCCTGTGCTATGGTATCTGACGTTTCTTAAGTCTTATTTATCTGTTCGCTCTATAAGTCTCTTGTTACTCAAGGGATGCCTGCTTTTTTGGGGGTTAAGTCAACTTTTTCAGATGTCTGTGACGCACTTAATGCTGTTTTGGGGGTTGCCACTCATCTTAAGTTCCATTCAATTATTTTTCTTTGGCACTTATTTGCCCCACAGGCAGGAGTTTGCACCCTCCAACACGGCTCATCCTATGCAAAGTAGTCAATTGTTAGTCCTTTGGTCATTGCTCTCGTGCTATCACTTTGGTTTCTACCACTGGGAGCACCATCAGTACCCTAAAACGCCTTGGTACCGACTACCGACAACCTCCGTTTCTAAAAACCTTCTAGCAATGCAAAGGCACAAGAAAAAGTAAAAACTAAAAGATTAGGTTAGCCTATAGAATTAAGTGCCAGAAATTATTATAATGTTACAAAAAGTGAAATTACCCCAAGCAATACCTCCATAAAATTTTGACTTTGATGATGCAAGTTAGCAATACTGAATGGTCTACGACAGAGCAAACAGTCGCTAAAGCGGCTTTTGAGAAAGCTTATGAGAGAGAAATTAATGCCTTGATCGAGAAAGTTCGTCATCAGTCCAGTACGCTCACCACTCTTGAAGATTTGTGGCGTTTACACGACTTTTTGAGTGCTAAGCGACATGAAATCGATGGCAAGTACGATTACAGCTATCCAATGCTGCTATTTCTCTTTGCTGATTTGATTAAGGATGGATGGTTACATATCGACGAACTAAAAAGCCTGGATCAAGACAAACTTGCCAAGATAGCGGCTCTTACACGCCTATGAAATTCTAAGCTTTTACTGGCTCTCCCCCTTCTAGAGCGCCAGTCCATTACTCAATGTTGACAGACGTAACAGGATGTGAATACCTATAAACTTCTCGTTTAGGGCGAAGCATTCGGGTGATGAATTATCGCGAGCGCCTAAAATTTTCCGTCCGAATGCTTCGCCCCTACATACCTCATACTCTGCCGCTCTTGTCAAATACTTCTACTGGACTGGCGCTCTAGGTGCAGGGCTGGTTAGAGCAAACTTAACGCACTCAGAATTGAGCACTCTTCATTTCAAGGTGAAATAGAATGTTGAGCCTTCCCCGTAGATAGATTCCACCCAAATCTGACCACCGTGACGCTCAATGATTTTTTTGGCGATCGTCAATCCTGCCCCAGTCCCACCCCCATACAGATGTTGCTCGTGTAGCCGCTTAAACAACCGGAAGATGCTGTCGAGATGCCGTTCTCGAATGCCAATGCCGTTGTCGCGGACGTAGAAGGTGTAGGGCGTAGGGACGCGATATGCTGTGTCCGTACAGGCGTGGAATTTGGACGGAAGTTCTCTTTCTCCATTCCCTATTCCCCATTCCCTATTCCCTGCTATATAGCCAATCTCGACCCACCGTTCGGGCTTGTCGTTGTATTTGATAGCATTGCTGATCAGGTTGACGAGTACATCGTGAATCAATACAGGGTCACAGTTAACCGTAGGGAGTGGGCGTGGATGGCGAATCTCGGTTTGAAAGTCTGGACGGCTGATAGAAAGATCTTCCAGCACTTGGTGCAAAGATTGATTGAGATCGGTGGGTTGTAGATTGAGTTCAGCTTGTCCCAGCCGTGAGAATTTGAGCAGGGCATTGATTAACGCTTCCATGCGACGAGTTAGACGAATCAAGGTTTGGAGCCGAGATTGACCTACGTCGTCCAGTACCGCAGAGTACCCTTTCAGCAATAGATTTGAGTAGTTATGAATGCCCCGCAAAGGTTCTTTGAGATCATGGGAAGCGGCATAAGCAAAGGAATCTAGCTCCTGGTTGCTACGTTCTAGCTCTTGGTTGACTCTGGCTAACTCGTCGGCTTTTTTCAAAACAATTCCAACGATCGCATTCCTGAGATCCAGGGCATTCTCAAGTTCACAGGCTTTCCAGGGCAATGATGTAAACCGCACAATTTCCTGCCAGCGCTCAAACGATTTACGGGGGCAAAGCGTAACACAGCCATCGGCAGCAACGTTAAGGGATGTGTTTGGATCCCCTGCCCAGTTCACGGTTTGCAGCACTTCTGGACGAAACCAGAGAATGGTGTAGCGTCGAACTTTAGAAATCTGTAACAAAAGCAAGCCACTGGCACTATCCTTGAATGCCTCTGCCTCTGCGTAGAGCTTTGGCAATGAATCGGTGTGAAACAGAACAGGGTCACAGAAGGAAGACAGTGGGGGAGTGGGAGGGATAAAAGGTTGAGTCTCTATCCATTGCATGAGAGCACGAACTTGCTCAAGAGATGGGGTTGTGCCAACTAGGGTAATTTCATCCTCCAAACAAACAGCGGCTCCTTGGGCACTCACCAGATCCAACAGGCGAGGCGCGGGATTGACAAGGGCTTGTTTCAAGTCATCAATTTGGGAGATGGATTTGACAAATTCTGATTGCAGCGATCGCAACTTGACCCAGTAGTCCAGTTCTTCGGTGTTGACTTTATTCGCAAGCTCCGATGCAATCAATTGACCCAACAACTCACAAACTTCCCGAACTTCAAACGCGACGGGTTTGGGGGTTTGGTGATGGCAGGAAATGAGTCCCCAAAGCGTTTCGCCCTGGATCAGCGAGATGACCAACATTGCTGCCACGCCCATGTTGTGATGATATTCTACACAGCAAGGGTCAACACTCCGCAACACTGAGAGGTTGAGGTCAAGCGGCTGTTGCGTAATCGGATTCTCGGTGGGAATTAATGCAACAGATCGGGCACTTAAATCGGGAATGTAACGTATTAGGCCGCGTCGATATAACTCCCTAACGGGTTCTGGAATATCCGTTGCCGGATAGCGCAGTCCCAAGTAGGAGGGTAAGTCATCCCGATGAGCCTCTGCAACAACAGCACCGGCTCCCTGAGCATCAAACTGATAGATCATGACCCGCTCGAACCCGGTAATACGGCGAATTTCTGTGGCGGCTAATTGGAGAAAGTCAGTCAAATCGGGGACTCGTCGCAACTGAGCGATCGCCTGCTTAACTAGCGTATGCATCTGAACGTGACAAGCTTCTGGTGGAGAAGACGCCAGTTCTAATTCCAGAATGATCGTGGCTGCCGTTCGGTACAGGGTGCCGTTAAAGGTTTTTTCACCTCTGCAAACGCGAAGGGATGACTTGCTGAAACTACCGCAGTTCTCTAATGCTTGCTGAATGACTTCAAGTGATGCCGCATTCAGCAGTACCCCCAGCGGCTGACCCAGCAAATGTTGGGCTGAAATGCCGAGATAGTCCTGAGTATTAGCGCTGACTTGCAGGATGATTAGCTCAGGATCGCTTAACGCGAATAAAACACCATAGGGCTGAATCGAACTTGCGAAGTGTACTGGTTCGAGGGCAACTTCGCTGAGATGGTCTTTTGGGACGTTACTGGGTTCAAACCCACTCATGGCGAGACGATGGAGAGGCAATTTGATGAGCTCATAACCAATTGAAACAGAGGATGCGACAGATCTACAGATTGAAACCATTGCCTCCAGAAGGCTGGTGCAATTCAAAATCCAAAATGGTATCAGCCCTTGTGCTGTCAAAAGGGCTTCTATTGCAGTGTATCGAAAATTATTGCGATTAGTTAAGCAATACTGAAAAATCCTAAAGAAAACATTAAATTGTTAAGTAAATCTAAAGAATGGATAGATTCTCTGTATAAAAGAATCTAAAGAAAATATTAAATACACCACTTGATCAGGAGTATGGGCAATGGTGATTACCTCCTCAATGCTGTGTTTGACATGGGCTGTTATTGAAGAAACTTCGATTAATGACCTGTTGACTCTCTCAGATACGATGTTGATCAAGCTGCTCTTGCAGCAAGTCGCTCAAAAGATTTTGCTGAGTGGCGAAGAGGTT